>DATIOS010000271.1:0-20508 GCA_035472915.1 Thermoanaerobaculia bacterium | reverse complement strand
ACGGCGGCCCGCCGCGCCGAGCCGGCTTTGCACCGGCGGCGCCCGCGGGGGTTGAGGCGAGCTGGTTGGAAGCCGGGGCGGAGACCGAGCATCCGCTGCCGCCCCTCCCGGTCACGGCCGTGACGCCGAGCCTGCGGTTGGGAAGCGGTCGGCTCAAGGCCTCCTGGCGGGTCGTTTCGCCTACCGCCCGGCCCGGCTCCCTGGTGCGCCTGGAGCTGCCCGACTCCGTCTACGCCGCGGCCCGCGCCGACCTGGGAAACCTGCGGCTGGTGACCGGTGACCGCCAGATCCCGTTCTATCGCTGGTCGCCGGCCGCGCCGGCCCTCGCCCTGTGGGAAGGGAGCGTTCGCCCCACCGCAGACGTGCGCGCCAAGGAGAGCACGCTGGAGATCCGCCTCACCCGCTCCGGCCTCCCCCTGACCGAGCTCGACGTCATGGCCCCGGCCCGTCCCCTGCGGCGCAGCGTCACGATGCGCTACCTGGAGCCGGTTGCCCATCTCGCACGCCAAGGCGACGAGGAGCCAAAAGCCTCTCCCTCTCCCACCTTGCGCACGACCTGGGAGTGCATGCCCCAACCCCCCGCGCCCTGCCGCCTGCGGATGCCGTTGCCCGGTCGCGCGCCGTCCGTCTTTTCCCTGCGGTTCCACGACGGCGACAATCCGCCTCTGCCTGACCTCGACACCGCGGTCTGGCGCCGGCGGGACGTCCTGCTTTTCGTCTGGCCCCAAGCGAAGCCCCAGGTTACTTCGGTGCGCCTACTGGCGGGCGCCGATTCTCTGAAAGCCCCCTCCTACGACCTCCAAGCGCTGGGCGACACGTTGACCGGCCGCCCCTGGCAGCCCGCCGAGATCAGCTCCGGCAGTGAAGGTCCAGTAGGGGCCCAGCCCTGGTGGAGCCGCTGGCTGCGACCGTTGATGTTGGGCGTGGCCAGCGTCTGGTTGATCCTGCTGTTGCGGCGGATCCTGATGGAATCGTAGGGTGGCCGGCCGTGCGCCAACCCGTCTGCTGCTGGTGGGGGCCGGCCATGCCCATCTGGAAATCCTGCGCCGGCTGATCCTCGAACCTCTCCGCGATGTGGCGCTCACCGTGGTGTCCGTGAGCCCACTTCATCACTACTCGGGAATGGTGCCGGGATATCTTCAGGGCACCTATCGCGAGGATGAGATCGCGGTGCGCATTCCGGACCTCGTGGCGCGGGCGGAGGGTCAGTTCCTCTGCGGCCGGGCCGTGGCCCTGAGACCGGACCGCCAGGTGGTGCACGTTCAGACGAGCCCGGCCGAGACCGTGGAAGTGCCTTGGGACCTGGTGTCCTTCGCCGTCGGCTCGAACACCGCGGGGATCGACGCCCCCGAGATCGCCACCGAAGCGCAACGGATCAAGCCCTTGGAGCGAGTGGCCGCTCTTCAGGACCGTTTGCGCGAGCTGGCGCGTGGTGGCGGCACGATTCCGGCTGTCGTGGTGGGCGGCGGGGCGGCAGGCGTCGAGGTTGCCCTCGCCATGGCCAGCGCCCTGGAGAAGGAGGGCGCGGCGCACCGCCTCACCATTGCCGAAGGAGGAAAGGAGATCCTCCCTGGCTATCGCCGGCGTTTCCGGCAGCGCGCCCGCGACATTCTCCATCAACGGGGAATCGTGGCTCTCACCGGCGCGCGAATTACCGCGGTCCGCCCCGATTCAGCGGCAACCGAGGACGGCACCCGCATTCCCTCCAAGCTCACCGTCTGGCTCACCGGCGCCGTCTCCTGGCCGCTTTTCCTAAGCTCCGGACTGCCGCTGGACGACCGCGGATTCCTGCTCACCGGCGACTCGCTCAGCTCGGTGGACGACCCCAGGATCTTCGCCGCCGGCGACTGCGGCACCCTGGCGAGCCACCCCATCACGCCCAAAGCCGGCGTCTACGCCGTGCGCGAGGGGCCGGTGCTCTGGCAGAGCCTGAAAGCCGCGGTAGAGGGGGGCCAGCCGCCCCGCTACGCGCCACAGTCGGGGTTCCTGTCCATCTTGAACACCGGCGACGGTCGCGCCCTGCTCGACTACAAGGGAATCGTCTCCCACAGCCGCTGGGCCTGGCAGCTCAAGGACCGGATCGACCGCCGGTTTATGCGGAGACACCAGGAGCTGATCGACCCCGAGATTAACCCCGAAAAAGCTTGAAAACCTCAGGAGGAGGGAAGAGAGAGGGGAACAAATGGCTCCTCGGGAGGGATTCGAACCCCCAACATTTCGGTTAACAGCCGAACGCTCTACCGTTGAGCTACCGAGGAATAGAAAAGAAACTGCCGGTCTTCAAGCCGGGAGCGGAATTTTAGGTGGATCGCCCGCCGGTGTCAACGCGGCGGGCGATCTCCGGGTCTCTACATCGTGTTGTCCAGGAACGGCTTCAGCTTCGTCGCCCGGCTGGGGTGACGCAGCTTGCGTAGCGCCTTGGACTCGATCTGGCGGATGCGCTCGCGGGTGACGTTGAACGACCGGCCCACCTCTTCCAGGGTGTGCTCGGAGCCGTCGCCGACGCCGAACCGCATCTTGAGCACCAACTCCTCCCGCGGCGTCAGGGTCTTGAGCACCTTGCGGGTCTGGTCCTTCAAGTTGGCGAAGATCACCGAGTCGATGGGCGAGACGGCGTTCTTGTCCTCGATGAAGTCGCCGAGATGCGAATCCTCCTCCTCACCGATGGGCGTCTCGAGGGAGATGGGCTCCTGGGCGATCTTCATGATCTTGCGCACCTTCGAGGCCGGCAGATCCATGCGCTCGCCGATCTCTTCCGCCGTGGGCTCACGGCCCAGCTCCTGCACCAGCGAGCGGCTGGTGCGGGTGAGCTTGTTGATGGTCTCGATCATGTGCACCGGGATGCGGATCGTCCGTGCCTGATCGGCGATGGCGCGGGTGATCGCCTGCCGGATCCACCACGTGGCATAGGTCGAGAACTTGTAGCCGCGGCGATACTCGAACTTCTCCACCGCCTTCATCAAGCCGATGTTCCCCTCCTGGATCAGGTCGAGGAACTGCAGGCCGCGATTGGTGTACTTCTTGGCGATCGAGACCACCAAGCGGAGGTTGGCCACGATGAGCTCCTCCTTGGCCCGCTCGCACACCGCCTCGCCCTGCCGGATCTTGTTGATCGTGGCGGCGATCTCGGCGTGCGTGGTGCCGTAGCGCTCCTCGAGCTCCCGCAGGTGGCCGCGGTACTTCTCGATACGGCGGCGGTGCAGGGCCTTGAGCTCCTCGTTGGTCTCGCGCTTCAAAGCGGTCTGCGCCCGCTTGATGTCCTGCTCGAAACGGGTGAACTGCTTGTCGATGTCCTTCAGGAAGTCCACCAGCCGGTTGCGGGTCTGGACGCTGAAGTCGACGGTGCGGATGTCCTTGGCGATCTTCGCCACCAGGCGGTCGATCTCGCGCTCGATCTCCAGGTACTTGTCGCCGTCCGGCTTGCAGCGCTTCTGGCGCTTGCGCAGCTCGCCGATCTCGTGGTCGTTGGCGGCGATCTGCTCGAAGATCTTGAGGTTGCCCTTGATGCGGTCGGCGGCCTTGGGGTCGAGCGGCTCGTCGGGATCGGCGGCCACCAGCTCGCGCAGGATCCGCTTGTCCTTGGCCGCCATCTCGTTCAGACGCAGGAGCTCCCGCAGCACCACCGGGTTCTCGCACAGCGCTTCATAGATCAACCACTCGCCCTGCTCGATGCGCTGGGCGATCTCCACCTCGCCCTCGCGGTCGAGAAGGGGAACGGTGCCCATCTCGCGCAGGTACATGCGGACCGGATCGTTGGTCTTCTCGTGAGTGGCGAGACCGAACTCCGTCGTCTCGTCCTCTTTCTTGTCGAACTCGTTGGAGCTGGACTCGAAATCGTCCCGGTTCTGATAGCGCTCGGGGCGATCGATGACGTCGACCCCCAGGTCGGCGAACCGGAGATAGATTTCGTCGAGCTCGTCGGGGAGGCTGACCACCTCCTCCGGCAACATCTCGTAGATCTCGTCGTAAAGAAGGTAGCCCTTCTCCTTGCCAAGCTCGATGAGCTGCTTGACGGAGCTGTACTTCTCTTCGACGGGCGTGAGGCTAGAAATCGTCAATGGGCTCTCCTCTCAGCCATATCGGAACTAGAAAGCAGGGAACGAAACTCAACCGAGCCCAGGGTTCATTCCTGGCCTGGACCCCCGATGAAGGCTGCGGTTCAATTGGTCTCTCTCGTCCAAGAGACGATTCAGGAGCACTTCGTCACCCCGGCGCTGCGCTTCACTGATCTCTCTTTGTACTTCCTGGCGCCGCTGGCGAAACCAGCGGTCTGACAGTGTGTCGAGGGATTCTTGGAGCCCGTTTTTTCCGGACGCAAAACTCCCTTCTACCATAATCTTTGCGAACCGAGCAACTATTCCCTCTCCCTCCCCCAACCGCGAACGCACTTGCTGGGGGCTGGGAGGGGAGCCGGTTTCCGTATAGAGAGCGCAGAAGGCCTCATAAATATTCCTGCATTCGATGTCGAAGAAGACCTCCGGCGACGGCAATTGAGCGCGAGGCGGAATCGCGGCGGTATCGTCGGTCTGCAAAAGCACGTCGAGCACCTGCTCTTCCAGGCTGCGCACCAGCCGCGGACCGTCGCCTCCAGCCGGAGACGATGAGCCCGCCCCCTCCGGCCGCGCCCCGGCCCCCATGCGCCGGGAGAGCATCTCCACCGGAATGCCCAGCCGGCCGGCGGCGATCCGCGCGTAGCTGAAACGCAGAATGGCGTCCGGAATGGGCCGCAGCAGCTCCACCACGACGGCCGCCGCCTTCGCCTGGAGCTGCGGCTCCCGGGCGGTCCCCGCGGGGATGGCGCGGTCGAGCTCGGCGACGACGGCGTCCTCAGCCTCCCCGATCGCGGTCCGCACCGCCTCCTCGCCCTGCTCCAGCCGCAGCGAGTCCGGATCGTGGGTGCCCGGGAAACGCGCCCGCCGGACCGCCAGGCCGTCCGCGAGGAGCAGCGGCAAGGCTCGCCGGAAGGCGTTCTCCCCGGCGTTGTCGCCGTCGTAGGCCACCACCACCTCCTCGGCGTAGCGCGACAGGAGCCTTGCCTGCTCGGGGGTGAGCGCGGTGCCCATGCCGGCCACGGCGCCTTCGAGACCGCAAGCGACGGTGCCGATGACATCGAAGTACCCCTCCACGAGCACCGCCCGGTTCGTCTCCCGGAGCTCCCGCTTGGCGAGGTGAAGGCCATAGAGCAGCAGACCCTTGTGGAAGCGGTCGGTCTCATTGGTGTTGATGTACTTGGCCTTGTCGTCGCCCAGGGTGCGCCCGCCGAAACCCACCAGCCGGCCTGACGGATTGTGGATGGGAAACATCAGCCGGTGCCGGAAGCGGTCGTAGTGATCGCCGCTGCGCTCCGACTTCGCGATCAGCCCCGCCGCCTCCAGGTCCGCCTTCGGGATACGGGGATGCAATGCCTGGGTCAGATTCTGGAACCCGTCGGGCGCGTAGCCCAGGCCGAAGCGCTCAACGAGCTCCGGCGGAATGCGCCGCCGCTCCAGATACTCGCGGGCGAAGGCAGACTTCTTGAGCTGATCGGCGAAGAAGGCCGCCGCCGCCTGGAGAGCGCCTTCAAGGTCCTGCTCCGGCTTGCCGCCCGCGAAGCGCGCCTCGGTGCGGCTCGGCAGCGGAATGCCATACCGCATCGCCAGGGCCTCGATGGCCGCCGGAAAGTCGTCGCCGGTGGTGAGCATGTGGAGCTTGATGGCATCGCCCCCCTTGCCGCAGCCGAAGCAGTAGAAGACGCCTTTCGCCGGATCGACGCTGAAGGACGGGCTCTTCTCCTTGTGGATCGGGCAGAGTCCCTGGTACTGCCGACCCGCCTTGATCAGCTTGGTGTGCTCAGAGGCGATGGTGACGATATCCACGGCATCGCGCACGGCCTGCACGAGCTGGGGGGTGAGATTGACGTTGCCCAGGGGCATTTATTCTTTCCCTACTTCTTAAGACACCTCACGCCCCGCGAAAGGTGACCACCGTCGCGCCGTCGCCGCCCTCGTTGGGGGCGCCCGAACGGATCTCGGCGACTCCCCGGTGGGACCGCAGGCGCTGGCGGACGGCCTGGCGGAGGCGGCCCGAGCCGTGGCCGTGGACCACCCGCACCTCCTGGCGCGAGGCGAGGAGCGCGCGGTCGATGTAGGCTTCGAGCTCCTCCAGCGCCGGCTCCACCCGCATGCCGATCAGGTTAATCTCCGGCGGCACCGCCGTCGCCTCATCAATATCGCCGGCATTGCCGATACCTCCGCGAGCGGCGCGAAGATCCGACCGCTCCGATCGATCGGTTCGATCCGTCCGCACGAGATGGGCGGGACCCGCGGCAGCCAGCTCTTCGGGACGGCAGCGCACCCGCTTGCCGCGGACCAGCACCTCCGCCTTGCCGGGCTCCAGCTTCTCCAAAACTCCCTGCCAGCCAAGGCCCACGTGGCGCACGGGCTGACCCACCTCCAAGGCGCCTGCCGCCGGCTCCGGCTCGTCCTTGAGGAAAACAGGAGCTTCGGCGAAAAGGCTCTGCACCGCCTCGGCGGCCAGGCCGCGACGCCGGCCTTCGTCGAAACGCTCCCGCAGGCGTTCCTCTTCCCGGCGCAGCCGCTCCGAAGTCTGGCGCCGAAAGTCGTCCAGCTCCGTCCGCATCTTCTTGCCCGTGCTCCGCCGCTCCTCCTCCAGAGCGGCCCGCTCCTCGGCCAGCCGGCGCCGGAGCTTCTCGGCGTCCGCGTGCTCGGTCTCCAGCCGCTCGCGGGTCGCGGCCAGCTCCTGGCGCACCCTCTCGACCTCGGCGATCAGCCGGCGCAGGTCGCGATGCTCGGAGCCCAGGCGCGCCTCGGCGCGGTCCAGCCATTCGGCGGGGAGACCCAGGCGACGGGCCAGGGCCAGCGCCTCGCTGGCGCCCGGCGGACCGGGAACCAGCCGGAAGGTGGGGCGCCCCGTGGCCGGATCGAACTCCATCGCCGCGCACGACGCTCCCTCGTACTCCAGGGCCGCGGCGGCAAGCTGGGCGAGGTGGGTGGTGATGATTCCCAGGCTCCCTTTCTCCAAAAGCCCCTCCAGCAGGGCTGAGGCGAGAGCCGCCCCCTCCTCCGGATCGGTGCCGGAGCCGAGCTCGTCGAGCAGCACGAGGCTGTCCGGCCCCGCCGCCTCCCACGCTTCCTTCAGGCGCAGAAGCCGGCCGCTGAAGGTGGACTGATCGGCCAGCAGATCCTGCTCGTCGCCGACGGTCGCCACCAGGCGGGTGAGGAAAGGCACCCGGCTGCCGGCAGCGGCGGGGATCGGCAGACCGCACATCGCCATCAAAGCGAGGACGCCTGTCGTCTTCAGCGACACGGTCTTGCCGCCCGCGTTGGGACCGGTGACCACCAGGATCCGCCGCCCGGCGCTGAGCTCGATGGCGAGCGGAACGATGTCCCCCGAGTGACCCGCCTGGCCCAAGGCCTCCTCGCGCTCCGCCGCCAGGCTGGGGTCGAGCAGCGGATGGCGCGCCGCCGTGAGCCGCAGGTCGTAGCGCGCGCCGATCTCCGGCAGTACGGCGTTGCAGCGGCCGGCGAAACGCGCCGACGCCTGCAGCAGGTCGAGGTCGGCGAGGAGCTCGGCGTGCTGCCGCAGGGCGGGAAACGAGGTCCGCGCCGCGTCGATCAGCTCGGCGAGAATCCGCCGGCGCTCCGCTTCCTCGTCCTCCACCGACTGCTGCAGCGAGTTGTTCGACTCCACCACATGGAGCGGCTCGAAGTAGAAGCTGCGGCCGGTGGCCGAGCGGCCATGGATCAAGCCGCCGGTGCGCCCCTTGGCGCCGGATTGGAGAACCACCACCAACCGGCCGCCGCGCATGGGGATGGTGTCTTCCGACAGCTCTTCCTTGTGGCCGGCCACGAAATCGCCCAGCTCGCGGTAGATCTGATCGCGGACGGTACGGATCTGCTTGCGCAGGGCGGCGAGGCGCGGGCTGGCGTCCTCTCGCACCTCGCCCCGGCGATCGAGCGTGCGATCGATCTTCTTGACCAGCGGCTCGAGATCCGGCAGGCCGCCGGCCTTTGCGCCGAGAGCGGGACAGGGGGGAACGGCCTCGCGGATGCGCGTCACCGCCGACCGCGTCGCCTTGCCGAGGTCGGCCAGCCGCACCAGGTCGATCCCTTCGATCGGCGGCCGGCCGTTCATCAGCCGCACCAGCAGCTCGCTTAAGGGGACCTCGAAATCCGGCACCAGCGAGCGTTCGTTGACGAGGCGAGACGCCTCCTCGAACAGCGTGCGGTGAGCCCGCAGCTCGCCCAGCTCTTCAAATGGCCGCAGAGCGAGCACGCGCTCACGGCCCAGATCGCTGGCCGCGAACGTCGCGACGATGGCCAGCAGGCTGGGAAACTCCAGCGCCTGCGCCGTCGCCTGGGAAAGAATGGAGGATGGGGGGAAAGGGGCGTCGCTCACCAGGATGAGTGTACTACCCCTCCCACGCCCAAGCCGCCCGCTGCGCCTTGGGTGAATCCCCCAGGAAGAGAGCCACCTCGAAGAGCACGTCCGGCGTGGCGAAACCGGTCTCGACCAGCCGCCGGAAGAAGAGCAGGGCGCTGGTGACGCTCAGTCCCACATCCGGAACCCGGCAGATGGAGTGCAGCTCGCCGGCCAGCCGCTGGAGGTCCGCGGCGCGGTCCAGCCGCGCATACAGCAGGGCGAGGTCGAGAAGCGCGCGGGCCGCCTCCCGGCCCAGTCCCGCCAGCAGGGAATCGCGCATGGCCACTCGGAAGGACACTTCCGCCACCTCCAGCGAGCCCAGCGCCGCCGCCAAGGTTCCCTCCAGCCGGCGCAACCGGATGAGATTGGGAGTGTCGGCCAGACGTTCGTACAAGGCTCTTGCCCGATTCAGCGCCGCCCAGACCTGCTCGCGCGGTCCAGCCTCGGCGAGCAGCCGCGTCAGCCGGTGAAAGGCCGCCGCCGCCAGGGCGGGCTCGCGGTCCTCGTCGAGACGGGCCAGCCCCTCCCGCAACCGGGCGATGGTTTCCCGCGCCGCCTCCTCGCCGCCTTTGCGGAAACGCACCCCCGCGGCGAGAATCAACACCCGGCCTTCCAGGTGCCGCTCTCCCAGGGCGCGATAGAGAGCCAGAGTCCGGCCGAGCAGGCACTCTGCATCGTCGAGCCGCTCGCGCTCGGCCAGCAGTTGGGCCTGAAGCTCCTGCAGCTCGGCGCGGTCGAGGGCGTCGGTGCCCTCCGCGAGCTCCTTCGCCGCCGTGGCCAGCGCCTCTTCAGCGCCCTCAGGGTCGCCCATCCGGCGCCTGGCGTCGCCAAGGCGGCCCCAGGCCCGCGCCAGAAAGCTGCGGACCAGGGTCGGTCCCACCCTCTGAACGTCCAGCAGCTCGGCCGTCGCCACGGCCAGGCCGGCCCACTCCGCCGCACCCTCCGCCTCCCGTGTCCCCCGGCTTTGCTCGATCAACAGCTCGCAGACCGCCGGCGTGTGGAAGCGTCGCGCGGCCATGATCTTCTGCCGCCGCTGGGACGGCGAGAGCTCCCGCAGCTCCGCCAGCCGGCGGGGCGCCGCCTCCCGGTCGGCACGCGCCCGCCGCTGCCGCCGCGAGCCGCGCCGCGCCAGATCGTCGAGCATCCGGCCGTAAGTCGCATCGCCTTCGCCGGCCCGCTCCGGCGGCGCGTCGGCGAGACTCCAAAGGCGGCGCGTCACCGCTACGCACTGCGCGCAGCCGGTGAGAAGATGGAGGATGACCGCGCGACGTTCCTGTGTGCCGGCCTCGTTGCGCATGAAGCGCTCCAGGATCTGCGGATCGGGATGTTTACCCGGCATGTCTTTCGAGATCCTCCCCAGCGGCCCCGAGCCTCTCGGGAGCCTGCCAATCGCGTCCCCGCCCGGCCGCAACGCTGAAAGCGAGAACTTCCGGGGGAACGGACGGGACGAGTATAGGACAGATATCCTGTACTTGAAGCACCCTATTCAGCGAATTAATGCGTCAAGTGGGAACAAAGATATGCTCACGCAGAACCTTTTTCTAAGTCTAAGTTGTTGAACCACATAAGTTTGTACTTGCCACGCAGCCGCGGAGAAGGTACATTTCGCAGCATGTCGATCTTCAATGGACTGGGAAGAGCTTTACGCTGGCTCCGTGACCGCCAGGGCAAGCGGCAGTACCAGGTCGCCGACACAGCGGGGATCACCAAGGCGATGCTCTCGGCCTATGAGACCGGGAAGCAGAAGCCGTCCCTCGACACTCTTGAGAAAATCCTTGCCGCTCTGGAGTGTGACCTCAACGATTTGCACAACTCGCTGCAGATCGTCAACGAGCGGCCGGAGGCGATCCGGCGCCCTGGCTCGGGCCGGGACAACTGGCAGACCGCCGGTAGCGGGCAGGACTCCACGGACGCGAGCGGGCTCAACGTTTACCGCGTCCTGGGGCTCAACCGCCAGATCCCGGCGCAGGAAGAGCAGGCGCTGAGCGAGATGTTGGAGGGCTTCCACAAGCTGGTGCGCTACCTCCACAACGCCATCGCTCAGCCGCCGTCCCCGGCCAACCAGGCGGACGAAGAGCCGAGTTGAAGATCGGCGGTCCTCCTCGGCCGCCTTCGCGCCTCTTCCCGTTCCCTGAAGCTCCTGCTTCCCTTTTCTGAGTCCTGCCGAACCCGCGCACAGTTCTTGCAGTCGGAACCTCTGGGCCACGAGAAACACTCGTGGGCTCAACGGATGCGGAGCTAGCAATGACGGCGGCAGCAAGAGGCGTGAGGAACGCACTCCGATCGATCACGGAATTTCCCAGAGGACCCGCCAGCCATTACTTTCTTTCGCGGAGGGTGGTCCTGTGGACGTCGACCTCGAATGGCGAGTCGCCCGGTTGCAGCCTGGCGATCATCTCTGCCTGATCTATCGCAGCGCCGCCGAGCAGACGGCGGCACTGATCTCTTTTTTCAAGGCCGGTCTCAACGCCGGCGAAAGGTGCTTCTTCGTCGGTCCGACACCGAGCGCCCGCCGGCTGGAACGCGGGTTGGAAAGCGCCGGCGTCGCAGTCGAGACCGAGCGCGCCCGCGGTGCCCTCGTGCTCGTTACCCGCCGGGAAGACTGGCTCACCGCCGGTCGCTACGATCCCGGCTCCCTGCTCGAAGCCCTGCGGCAGGAGGAGCAGCAGGCCGTCGACGACGGCTTCTCGGGTTTGCGGGCAAGCTGGAATCTGGATTGGGTCCTGGAGGGAACGCCCGATGCCGGCCGGCTGCTGGAGTACGAGGCCTACCTCAACCGCTTCCTTCCCGGCAGCCGCGTCTGCGCACTCTGCCGCTACGGCCGCGAGAGCGTCGCCGCCGGAAGGATTCAGGGCGCCTTGCACACCCATCCTCTGGTCGTGCTGGGACATCAGATCTGCCACAACGCCTACTACGAGCCGCCCGGCATGGTGCTCGGCGACAGCTCGCCCGACGAGCGGATCGATTGGATGCTGGCCAAGCTCCAACAATCGCGCCTCAGCGAACAAAAGCTGGAGGACGTGAGCCTGCGGCTGGCCCAGAAACGCGCCGCTCTGGCGCGAGCTGACCGCGCCAAAGGGGAGCTGCTCTCCATGCTCGCCCACGAGCTGCGCAATCCGCTGGGGACGATCAGCAACGCTCTCGAGGTGCTGCGCCTCAAGGGCGAAGGCGACGAGACCTGGCGACGGGCCCTGGAGGCCGCCGAGCGGCAGGTCCATCACCAGGCCCTATTGATCGACGACCTGCTGGAGGCCTCGCGGGTCACCCGCCGCCAGATCGAGCTGGAATGTAAAGAGTTGGACTTGATCCAGCTCGTGAACGAAGCCGTCGAGAGCTACCGCGAGACCCTGGACGAAGCGGGCCTCACCCTGAAGCTCGACCTTCCGGCAGAAAAACTGCCGGTTCGCGGCGACCGCCTCCGCCTCTCCCAAATTCTCTCGAACCTTCTGCAGAACGCCATGCAGTTCACCCCGCGGGGCGGCTGCATCGCCGTGCGGGCGGCACTGCTGCCGGGCGGCCGGCGAATCGAGCTCACCGTCAGCGACAACGGCGCCGGCATCGCGCCGGAAGAGCTACCCTACCTCTTCGAGGTCTTCAGCCAGGCCGACCACCAGAGCCTCGACCGCTCCCGGGGCGGTTTGGGCGTCGGCCTCGCCGTCGTCAAAGCCTTGGTGGAGATGCACGGCGGCGAGGTCGAGGCGCACAGCGAGGGACCCGGCAAGGGCGCCGAGCTGGCCATTCGCCTGCCCGTGGCGATCGGCGAGCCGGAGATCGAGGACGCCGAAGAGCGCGCGGCGTCCACCGGTGCCCGCCGCATCCTGGTCGTCGAAGACAACGCCGACGCCGCCCTCACCATGCGCGACTTTCTGGAGCTTTCCGGGCACGAGGTCCATCTCGCCACCAGCGGCGTCGACGGCGTCCGGGAAGCGCGAAACTTCCACCCCGAGATCGTGCTCTGCGACATCGGCCTGCCGGGAATGGACGGTTTCGAAGTGGCCGAAGCGCTGCGCCGCGATCCCACGACCCGCAAGGCCAAACTCATCGCCGTCACCGGCTACGGCGCCGACGAAGACCGCCGCCGCTCCAAAGAAGCAGGCTTCGATCTCCACCTCACCAAGCCCGTCGATCCGGCGAAGCTGCGGGCAGTATTACGGTGATACCGCGGTGGATATGCAGTAAGCCTTACGCCGGCAGCAGCGCGTAGCGCAGCACGAAGAGCACCGCCAGCACGTACATCAGCCAGTGGACCTCCCGCCCCCGGCGGGCGGCCAGCTTGACCAGCACGTAGACCACGATCCCCGCCGCCAGGCCGTGGGAGATATTGAAGGTCAGCGGCATCAGCAGGGCGGTGAAGAAGGCGGGGGCCGCTTCGGTGGTGTCCGTCCAGTCGATCTCGCGCACGGCGCGCACCATCAGGGTGCCCACCAGGATCAGTGCCGGCGCCGTCAGCGGTGTGAAGCCGCCCGCATCCGGCCGGCTGATCGCTCCCACCAGCGGCGTGAAGAAAAGAGAGATCAGCAACAGCCCGCCGGTGACGACGCTGGCGAGCCCCGTCCGCGCTCCGACCGCCACTCCCGAGCCGCTCTCGATGTACGAGGTCACCGGCGACGTGCCGAACAGCGCGCCGCCCACCATTCCCAAGGCATCGGCGGTGAGCGCCCGCTCGATCCGCGGCAGCTCGCCGTCCTTCAGCAATCCCGCCTGGTGCGCCAGCCCCATCAGCGTCCCCAAGGTGTCGAAAAGTGCGAAGAAAAGGAGCACCAGGATCAATGGCGCGTACTGGAGGCGCAAGGCGCCCAGGAGGTCGATCTGCAATCCTGGTAGAGCGAAGCTCGGCGCCGACACCAGCGACGCCGGCATCGTCACCTCACCCGAGATCAGCCCGGCCACGACCGTGGCGGCAAGCCCCCAGAAGAGCGCCGTCTGCACGCCCGCCGCCATCAACGCCAGGGAAACGGCGAGGCCGAACAACGTCAGCAGGGCCGCGGGCGAGGAGAGAGCTCCCAGCGCCACCAGGGTGTTCTTGTCGGCGCGGATGATGCCGCCGTGCTGGAGGCCGATGAAGGCGATGAACAGGCCGATTCCCACCGCGCCCGCCAGCTTGATGACTTCCGGCACCGCCCGCACCAGCACCCGCCGCGCGCCGGTCACCGTCAGCACCACGAAGATCACCCCGGCCCAGAAAACCATTCCCAACGCCGTCTGCCAAGGCACTCCGGAGCCGACACAGATGCCATAGGCGAAAAACGCGTTCATCCCCATCCCCGGCGCCAAGGCAATGGGGTAATTGGCCACGAACGCCATTAGCAGCGTGGCGAACGCCGCGCTCAACGCCGTGGCCACGATCGCGCCCTGCAAAGGGATTCCGGCCGCGGTAAGGAACACGGGATTCACGGCCAGGATATAGGCCAGGGTCAGGAACGTCGTGATCCCGCCGAGCGCCTCCCGGCCCGGAGTCGAGCCGGAGGCCCGGACGTGAAAGATGCGCTCGAGCATTGGCGCGTATCTTAGCCCGGACCGCGGGCCGGGTGATGAGGGTGTGTTACCCTTGCCTCTCCGAGGAGGTGACATGACCTTCGAGGACCCGAAGGACCCTGATCCCAGCGACCCGATTTACCTTTCCACCAAGACCATCCCCCCCGAAGACCGGCTCATCTTCGCCCTCGACGTGCCCAGCGTCGAAGAAGCCAAGCGCTTGGTCAACACCCTGCGCGAGGCCGTACAGTTCTACAAGGTCGGCCTCGAGCTGTTCGCGACCGGCGGCTATTTCGAGCTCGTCGATTGGCTCGTGGGCCAGGGCAAGAAAGTCTTCGCGGACCTCAAGCTCTTCGACGTCCCCGAGACCGTCCGCTCCGCCGTCCGCCAGCTCAGCGCCCGCCCCATCGCCCTCACCACCGTTCATGGCAACGACGGCATCCTCGAAGCCGCCTGCCGCGAAAAAGGGGATCTGAAGATCCTCGCCGTCACCGTGCTGACCAGCCTCGATCAAGGCGATCTCACGGATCTCGGCTTTTCCGTCGACATCCACCGCCTCGTGCTCTCCCGTGCCCGCCGCGCCCTGGAGATCGGCTGCGACGGCGTCGTCTCCTCCGGACTGGAGGCCCGCGCCCTCCGCGATCACCTGGGAGAAAAACTATTGATCGTCACGCCCGGCATCCGGCCGGTCGAAAACCGTCCTGCGGACGATCAGAAACGCGTCGTCACCGTCGAGCAGGCCCTGCGCAGCGGCGCCGACTACATCGTCGTCGGCCGTCCCATCCGCAACGCCCCCGATCCCTATCAGGCGGCGCTGCAAATCCAGGGGACGATCGAGGGGCTGTTCCTGTAAGCCGACAGCTACAGAAGCATTGGCTGAATGGCCTCGGCGAGTCGCAGGGACGGAGGTGTCCCGTCGCCGACGGGGCCATCCTCGATGTCCCAGATGGCCGAAAGCACAGCTTGGGCGAACGCCCAGGCAAGGGCACGGTCGGCGTCGAGGCCCAACCGCGCAGCAAATCGGCTCAGCCGCCGCTCGATGATCGCGGGTTCGGCAAACAGGTCGGGTCGCTCGATCGGGTTTCGGAGCGCCGCACCGATTTCGAATTCGAGCTCACCAACCACTCCCTTCGGATCGATGGCGACCCAACCGCGCTCGTCGTCGAAAAGAACATTGGAGTGCTGAAGATCGCCATGAAGAAGACGAGGACGGGTTTGAGAGTCTTGCAATCTGCCATACATCTGCTCGGCTTGCGAGACCATCTCCGCTGGCAGTCGATGCTGCCCGCTTGCGGCGTATCGCTCGAACCCACGTCCCCAATCATGGACTGTCGGGACCCCGCTCATCGCCGCGTCCGGTGACATGGCGCCGATGACCTCGGCCAAAAGCGCCGTCGCTTCGTCGTCACGATCGTTCACCGACAGGTCAACCAGGGAGCGGCCCGGCAGGAGCCGTTCGAGCAGCACCGCACCGGCAACGAAATCGTGAACAAGCACCATACCCCGCCCACCAAAGGCGTTCAGCACCTCGCCTGAATGCCACTCGTCTCCCCGAACCTTGACGACTTTGAGCACCACGGGATCCTCCTCGCGTCGTCCATAGGTGATGAGAGACGTCGCGGTCTCGAATGTCTCGTCGACGGCGACACGCCACTCGCGCGCTCGGTCCTCGAGACGCTGAATCATCGTGGTCGGTTCTACTCCCGCCATACTTGCCCCTCCGGAGCGTCCATTATTTTCGAAATGCGATATCCTGTCTCTATGAATCCAGAAGATGTGCGCCGCATGGTGGGGGGATGGCAGGCTGTTGAGAGTCGGGAACGCGAAGAACGCCGCAAAGCAGGACCTGATTCAGCCGCCGCCGTCCAGGGAGCCTTGGAGTTGATGGATCTGTTCGGCGAAATGCACGGCTGGCCTCCCGCCGAAAACGAAGCTCGCCGTCGCAACAACGAACTTGCGCGGGCGAATTGGGTCCGCGTCCGCAGTTTCTATCAAACTCATGGCAAAGCGGCCAAGCCAGAAGCTCCGTAACACTCTTGCCGATCTGACGAAAGCTCTCGAGCGGATCGAAGCTCCCAGCATGGTGATCGGGGGAATCGCGGTCATAGCTCACGGAGTAGCTCGCCAGACTATCGATATCGATGCCACGGTGCTTGCCACTCGACTCGAGACTTCCCAAATCCTCGCAGTCCTGGCAAGCTGCTCGATTCGTCCGCGGATAGTAGACGTTCTGGAGTTCGCCGAGAGGAGCCAGGTTCTCTTGCTGGTGCATGAGAAGACGCGGGTCACCCTGGAAATCAGCCTCGCCTTTTCCCCCTTCGAGCGGGAAGCCTTAGAGCGGGCCGTCGAGGTTGACTTCGGAGGTGTGAGGATCCCGGTGGCGGTTCCGGAAGACCTCGTGATCTACAAAGCGCTTGCGTGGAGAGATCAGGATCGATATGACATTGAGCAGCTCCTCACGCTGCACGGCGATCATATCGATCTGGAGAGGGTGCGTACTTTCGTCCATGAGTTCTCTCAAATCCTGGGTGCACCGGAGCGGATTCCCGAGTTCGATCGGCTCCTACGTAGAATCCTTGGCCCGGCCCAATAGGTCGGCCGCTCTTGACTTCTCCAGCAATTCTGCCCCGAAGGGGCTCAGGCGTGTAGCCGGGGGCAGAGCGAAGCGGCGCCCCCGGAATGGGCAAAACCCCGGTTTTCAAGCCCCGACAGGGGCGGCGCCTTGCTGTACGAGCACTCACGGAGGGTCCATTTGGCGATTACTCCGTTGATGACCAATGGGTCGCCTTGAATAAACTCTTCCGCCGCTTCGCGATTGGTGAACACGCCCATTGCACCTTCGAGCGGATTGGCAAACGGCCCCGCCATCAGGAGTACACCCCGAGCGTGAAACTCGCTGAGGCGAGCTCGGCGTGCGGCGAAGTTGGCTTGCGCTTTGGCCATGCCGTCCGGTGCGACTTCATAGTGCATAACGACTTTCATGATTCATCTGCCTCGCTGGAGATAGGGTGACATGCCCCGAAGGGGCTCAGACGTGTAGCCGGGGAGAGAGCGAAGCAGCGCCCCAGAATGGGAAAGACCCCATTTTCAAGCCCCGGCAGGGGCGGCGGCAGTTCTCTCGCCGGGACGTTAGTGTCAACGCCGTGCAAAGCGGCTCCTGACGTACTTCTCTATCCCTTCCTTCATCTCCCCCAGCGTCAGAGGTTTGGGAGGGTTAGGAAACAACGCCCGATGCAGATCCTCCGAGGTGTAACGGCTGGCTCGGCGGTCAGGATACAAGCAAGGCTTGGATGACAACATCACCGTCCTCGATAAGCTTGAAGCGAGGTCCGAACCAGCGAGCATAGCGGGAGCCTACCTGCCGAAACCAAATCTGCGCGTCCGGTCTCCGGGCGAACAGCCGATCCGAGGCCGCTAACTCTTCCCGGTCGATCTCGTAGTCTCCTGTTTCGATATCGATGAGGGCGTATTTTCCCTCATCTTCAAAAGTGAGGCGGTAGCACCTCGCGCTCGTAAATCTCGTCGCCGCGCCGGGCAAACTCCTCTTTGCTATACCTTGGGGATATCGGGGCCACGAAATTTGTCCTCCTTGCGCCGCAACGCGCAGGCGCTTCCTCCTCGCCGCCCAGCCTGCGAAGCGGCCAAGCAGACGTTACGAGGTCGAATCGTGACGTCCTCACCGAAGCCAGTATCCTATGAGTGTCCCGAGGAGCCACATAGCAGCCTCCCGGCGGCGCCCATCTTTCTCCGTGACCAGAATGTGGAGGGAAGCGGCTGCGACAGAGAAACTGAGAACCACCTTGACCCAATCGTTCATAGAGCACCTCCGTATAGCCCAAGGAGGTGCTGGAGTTCCAACGATATTGAGACCTCGTCAGGACTGTCAAGTCAACGCCGAAACTCCCTCCCGGACGTAAGCTCCAACGTCAGCGCCAAGCCGGACGCACGCCCTCGAAGTGCATGTCCGAGCCGAAAAACTACGCTTCGCCCCCTCGGCGGAAGCCGGCCGATGTCGTCGATCGCGGAGCGGCTGGCGCGGTTGGGGAGGTTTGCAGCCGGATGAGGAATAACTCACAGGTTTTTCTGGCGAGCCACGTCGTTACAAACGCTTCGACTTTGACCCTAGCGCAAGAAAGACCTCTCTAATCATGCATTTTCGGTCGAGCGGCTCTGAACACGCGAAAATACAGATCTTCAATGTCGGCAGGAGCTCCGGCCGGTTTTACAAAGCTGGGGTCAACCCAGTTAAGGATACTTTCACCAGGATAGAGGACTGACTTCTTTCGGTGATCACCTGCCACATACCCGCAGATAAGTGCCCCCTTTCTATAATGATCGTCGCTCAGCATCGCGTAATCTACTCCATGACGCTTAAGCAATGCTGCTTCAGAGGTCTCGAGCGAATAGGATAAGGCATTGATCTCCCGAAGAATCTCGTGGGCTAGTAGGAAGTTACGCTGTCTCAGCGCAACGATGTGCTCATTATGTAGAGACAAAAACTCCACTAGGCAATCCCCAACATCGTTCTTATAGTGAAGCTGCAGTTCCCTTTCAATAGCAGCAGCTCTAATCTGGAGGATCTTTATAAGTTCTTCTAATCGATCGTCGATGTCAGCTTGTTGGTCAATCGGTCCGGGCTGTCTGGTCCTCTCAATCGCCCTTGTGCGGTGAAGCTTGAGCTCATTGGCAGTATAAACTCTCGTCATGCCACTCGAGCCAAGGCTTTTGTGAACTTTTTCATGGCAATTGGCGCACAGTGGAATCGCGTTATCAATTTCGTCAGTACCTCCCTTTTCGAGCGGCACGATATGATGAACTTGAATAATATGGAGTTCCCCGCAAAGGCAACATCTCCGACCCGTTTGCACTAGCAGCTCTTCGACTTCACCTTGTTTAAATCCCATGTCCATTTCACCTACGTGATATCCGTTACTACAGCGCGGCTAGCTTGAAAATTGCTACTGTGCCCGAGCAACCGCAAATAAGGTGGCTCGCATCAGGTGAGAGTACTACGGGCATGGTGAAGGAAAGGCCTGGGATTACAGTACCTCCTTCCAGTCGAGCACAAGCGACCTGCGTACTTGATCGCAGGTCCCAAAGGCGAACTGCCCTATCACAACCTCCTGAAGCGGCAAGCATACCGTTGTTGGAGAGTGCAACCGACGAAACAGAATCGCTGTGAGCCCGTGATATGTGGAATGAGTTGGCGCTAGGAAGGTCCCAAACTCGAAGCTCACCGTCGGCACTGCCAGAAAGAAGGCGGCCTAAATGCGGAGCAAGAGAGAGGCCCATAATCTTATCGCCATGGCCCTTCAGCTCCTGTCTGCAAAGTCCCGTTGTCAGATCCCAGATGCGGATGGAGCCTGCGAAATCGGCGGCCGCGAAACATTGTTCTTTCGGATATAGGGCGAGCGCAGTAACGTACGCTGCGTGACCTTGAAATATGCGGTGGCAGCGACCTGACTCCAAATCCCACAGGCGAACGCTTTTGTCCCAACTACCGGTAAGTACCAGTCCCTGATCCAAGCCAAATATTGCGGAGGCGATGCGATGTGTATGGCCAGACAGAGCAGTGAGACATTTTCCCGTCGCAAGATCCCATAGGCATGCCTTGCCATCATGGCCCGCTGACAATAGTGATCGACCGTCGCTGGAGAATGCGAGGCTAGTAGTGCCACCGCTATGTCCGGGTAGGCTTCTTATCAGCGTAATTGTTTCTAGGTCCCAGATAGTTATTTCCTGTGCATCTCCTCCTGATGCGAGTGTTTGGCCATCAGGAGAGATGCAAAGCTCTTGTGATACAAGACTTTTTACCTCGAATTCGTGCACTCGCCGCATGATTGAGACTGAGGATTGTGTCGATGATCTCGCTTCGGAGTTAAGCATAGTGCTTCCTGGGCTCTCATGTGGCGACGCGTGCTCAAGGTGGCGAACATCTTGTGGCACTTTTAGCTTAATAAGGTTAGCAATCTTGTCGGCCTTCGCAAGCTCTATCAATTCGGATTCCGAGTAGATGACGCTGCAAGTTGGGCAGATAACGATGGGCCGTAGTTGGATGCCATCAGGCTCACCAGGAAGGATATGTATGAGAACATTTGAATGAAGGTCGCACTTGGCGGTTCGACAAGTCCCGCAATACATGTCAAGACTATTGCTGAGGATGGTGTCACGCCAAGCGTAAAGCGTTACATCACGCCGGGCGATATCGGTGTCGTTTGGCAAATATATCCATTCCTTAGCCAACAGGTCGCTTAATGGCAGGTTCATATCCATTCGACCGCGTCTCCTTCGACGGAAGTATATAGTAATGATATCATGGAGTCGGAGGATTAGGCAAGGCACCTGACGCCCAGAAGAAATACTAATTTGGCTATGATTCTCCCGCTTCGCACCTCTAAGGTCTCGACCTCTAAGGCAGTCTGCTGCGGACTGTCTCGAAGAATCGGGTAGACCCGGCCGGTTGCCCGACCGGGGCCCCCCACAGATCCGGACGTGCGGATTTCCCGCATCCGGCTCCTCGCGGCACGGCTTCGCTACGCGACTCAGACGGCATGGACGATCCGAGGGCTTGGCAGCGGGTAGGTAACGAGGAGGCGGTTGAACCGCTCCCAG
>DATIOS010000270.1:0-8954 GCA_035472915.1 Thermoanaerobaculia bacterium | reverse complement strand
CCCACACGTTGGAAGTGACGACGCTCTCGGAGCTCGTGCCCGGCGATTCCGTCAACCTGGAGATGGACGTGCTCGGCAAGTACGTGCACCGTATCCTCGCCGCCCGCGGTCTGGTGGCGCCCCTCCCGTGAGCCGGTTGATTGCGGGGGACGCGGGACCGTCGGGGGAGGCGAAACCGGCTGCCCAGCTTCCGGAGCCGGGGCGGTTCTGGATTCGCTATGTTCCCCGCTCCTGGGAGCCCGCCGAGCGGCCGTGGGTGAACCTGGCAACCGGCGCCCTGGGCGAGTGGGGACGGACTCCGAAAACCAAGCCCACCGACCTTGCCGCCTTGGCGGATACGCCGCTCGACGACGTGCTCTATTTTCCCCCTGGCCCGCCGCGGCGGGCCGCAGTCCGCGACGAAGCGGCCCGCGCCTGCTTGATGGCCGGCACGCCCGTGCTCGTTCAACTTCTCCCCGGCGAGGAGTCGACCGTGCCGCAGGTGACTGGCGCGGCCATCGTCTTCGACTTGCTGCCGGCGCTTCTCGACCGCGACCTCGGCCGTCTGCGGCGGCTTCCTTCCGGCGCCTCGGCGATGTTTCCCCTGCTGCCCGGCGTCACCGACGATCCCGCTCTCTGGGAGCTCGCCTGCCGTGACCTCGCCGCGGCTGGCGTTCGCCGCGTCCAGGCGCTGGCGCCGGTCCTGGAACCCGCCGACCGGCGCCGGCTGGCCGAGCGGTGGGGCGAAGAGGAAGCCTTCGAGGCCTTGTTCCACCGCGAGGCTCCAGCGGAGCGCGACTTCGCTCGCCTGGCTCACCGCCACGGGCTGGAGCCGTTCCTCCCCCGGCCGCTCCCCCGGCCGCCGGTGCTCGGCGCCGGCAACCGGCGGATCGCCGGCGTCGTCGCCCTGGCCGCGGAGCTGTGGCTGCGCCTGGGCCGGCCAGTCGACGCCGGCCAGGCGCTCTATAAAGATGCTCGCTGGATCGACCGCAGCCCCTATGATCTGGAGGCCCTGGCGAGAGAGGGGAACCTGGGAGTTCTCCCTCTCGATCCCACGAGCCGTGAGATCGTGGCCGAGTGCGCCGAGAGCGGCGAGTCGGAGCACCTCGATCGATTGCTCGCCGATTACCTGTCGCCGGATGGCCCCGGCGCGGATGAATCCTGGAGGCCCACCGATGCTCATACGACTCAGACTCAGTAGACGAACTCTACGCGTGGGACCCAAGCTGCTGCTCATGTTGCTCGTCAGCGGCTTCGCCGCCGCGCCTGCCCACGGCTCCTTTCGGTTAAGCCCGCGGGCAACCCAAGGCGACTTCGCGGCGTTCCATAGCCGCTTCAGCTCCGACGCCTATTTCTATCCCCGCCACAGCGCCTCGCCCCTCGGTCTCGTGGGCTTCGAGGTGTACGCCGACGCCACCTACGACGACGAGTTCGACGATCAGTCGTTCAACGGCACCGCGGTGGACGGCAGCTACACCGGCGGCTTCCTTTCCGTCGCCCGGGTGGGAGCGCGCAAAGGGCTCCCCGGCGGGATTGACCTCGGGCTGGCTTACGGCAAGACGCTGAATGGCGACGTGAAGCTGATCTCGGCGGAGCTCCAGTACGCCATCCTCCACGGTGGAGTCTTGGAGCCGGCCCTTTCGGTGCGCGTTACCGGCACCCGCACCGTGGACGCCACGGCCTACGAGCTGAACCAGTACGGCGCCGACGTGCTGCTCTCCAAGGGTTTCACCGTGCTCACGCCCTACATCGGGGCCGGGTTGGTGCGCAGCAAGGGACGGCTCGACCGCGGGCTTCTGCCGTCTTTCGAGGACACCGAGACGCACGGCGTGGCCTTTGCCGGCGTCACCCTCAACCTGCTGTTGCCGAAGATCAACTTCGAGGTGGAGAAGGGCGAAGCCATACAAGCTGCCGTGCGGGTGGGCTTCGGGTTCTGAAATCTTCTGGAGGTCCCCTGATGAGCAGCGCCTGGATCGATCTGCGTTCCGACACCGTCACCCGCCCGGACGGCGAGATGCGCCGCGCCATGGCCGATGCCGAGGTGGGCGACGACGTCTACGGCGAGGACCCCACCGTTTCGCGATTGGAGGAGGAAGCCGCCGCCACGGTGGGGATGGAGGCGGCCCTCTTCGTCCCCTCGGGCACCATGGGCAACCAGATCGCTCTTCACCTCCACGGACGCCCGGGGGGCGAGGTGATCTGCGACTCCCTGTGCCACATCGTCCAACACGAGATCGGCGCGATGGCCGCGCTCTCCGGCCTCCTGCCGCGAATTCTCGTCTCGCCCGGCGGCCTTCTCGATCCTGAAGCCGTCGAGTCCGCCATCGCCCCCAATGTCAGCTATCACTCTCGCACCGTGCTCATCGAGGTGGAGAACAGCCACAACATGGCGGGCGGCACGGTCTACGAACGGTCTTGCCTGGAGGCCATCCTGGCGGTGGCGCGGCGGCATGGCCTGCCCGTGCATCTGGATGGCGCCCGCATCTTCAACGCCGCTCTGGCCCTGGGCACCACGGTGCCGGCCCTGGCGGCGGGCTTCGATTCGGTAATGTACTGCCTCTCCAAGGGGTTGGGCGCTCCCGTGGGCTCGCTGATCTGCGGCCGGCAGGACTTCGTCACCGAGGCCCGGTGGGTGCGAAAAATGCTGGGAGGCGGTATGCGCCAGGCCGGCATCCTTGCGGCGGCGGGGCTGGTGGCGCTTCACAAGGGACCGGCCCGGTTGCCGGAGGATCATGAGAACTCTGGCCGTCTGGCTCGCGCCCTCGCCGAGCTGCCCGGCGTCGAGCTCGATCTCGCCACCGTGCGGACGAATATCGTGATCTTCCGCCTTACCCCGCGGTTCTTCGGCGGCGTCTCCCCGGAGGGTGGTTTGACCGCGGCTTTTCTCGCCCATCTCAAGGAGAGAGGGGTCCTGGGAAGCACCGTCAGCCGCGATCAGGTGCGCCTGGTGACCCACCGCGACGTGGGGCGCGCTGAGGTCGACCAGGCGATCGAGAGCATCCGTGGATTGGTGAGGCTGGCGGCGTAAACGAGCTTAGAGCCGCGCCACCAGATCGATCTCCACCAGCGCGCTCTTGGGCAGCGCCGCCACCTGAACCGTGGAGCGGGCCGGCCGGTGGCCTCCCATGGCCTCGGCGTACAGCGTGTTGAGGGCCTGAAAGTCCTTCAGATTAGTGAGGTAGACCGTGGTCTTGACCACGTTGGCGAAGGTACAGCCGGCCGAGGCCAGGACCTCAGCCAGGTTCTTGAGAGTTTGCCGCGCCTGGGCGTCGAAGCCGCCTGGCACCAGCTCGGCGGTGGCGGGGTCGATCCCCACCTGGCCGGAGGTATAGAGCCAGCCGTCGACCTCGACGGACTGGGAGTAGGGGCCGATCGCCTGGGGAGCCTTGCCGGTGTGATGAAAGCGCATCTTCGGTCCTTTCTAGGAAGGCGACGGCAGATCCGGCGGCTCCTCGGATTCCATCACCGCGATATAGGGGAGGTTGCGGTAGCGCTCGTCGAAATCCAGACCGTAGCCCACCACGAATAGCTTTTCGATCTCGAAACCCCGGTAATCGATGCGGACATCCACCTCCCGCGCCGCCGCCTTGTCGAGCAGGGCGCAGAGGCGAACGCTGCGGGCGCCGCGGAAGCGCAAGAGATCGAGGATGGTGCGCAGGGTGTAGCCGGTGTCGACGATGTCCTCGATCAGGAGGACATCCTTGCCGCGGATCGACAGGTCGAGGTCCTTGCGGATCCGCACCTCGCCCGGGCTGGTGGAAGAGCCGTAGCTCGAAGTCTGGAAGAAGTCGATGGCCAGCGGCACCTTCAAACGTTTCAGCAAGTCCACCATGAAGAAGACGGAGCCCTTGAGCACGCCGCTGCAGACCAACCGGTCGCTCTCGGCATTGTTTCCGGAATAATCGCGGTCGATCTCCGCCGCAATCGCCGCCACCCTTGCTTCCAGATCCTCCTGTGAGATCAGAATCCGCACGCTGGTTTTCCTTTCCATTTTTCTTTCCGGGTGGCTTGGCGTAAACTCCTGGTGCTCATCTGACTGCGCATCTGTCGACTCGACAAGGCTTTCTCCCATGACGACCGTCCAAGAGCTGAGTGTCCTCCACCGCCGCTACGCCGACACCTCGCACCGCTTCCGGGCGAGCTGGACCTTTCACCAGTTCCTTCAGAGCCTGGGCAAAACGCTGCTGCAAAGAGTGGAAGATCCCCACTCGACGGAGTTCCAGGAGCTCTATACCGGCCTGAAGGAGATCTCCCAGAGCCTGAACGCCTCCGAAAGCGAGCGCATCCGGCACCGTCTGGAGGCGATCGACCGCCGGCTGAGCGAGCTCGTCGTCGAGCTCGCCGAGGAGGATACCAAAGTCACTCCCGACTTGCTCCGGCAGTTCTTCCGCCGGGTCAAGAACTACGACGAGAAGATCCTCTCCCAGCTCGTCCGCTTCTACCTCTACGCCTTCACCGGGGGTCTCTGGCCTTCGGAGCGGTTGGACAAGGTGGACTTCCTCCTGGCCCGGCTCTCGGAGGAGGTGGACGATCGCTCGGGAGAGCTGGTGCTGCGCAACCATCATCGCCTGAACGAGATCTTCCAGGGAATCTGGGCCCAACTCGCCGAAACTCCTCCCGGCGACCAGGCGATCGAGGAGCGGCGGGCAGACATCGACGCCGTGCGCCACGAGATGTCGACCGTCGAGAGCCTCGACCGTCTCAACGAGTCGGGCCTGACCCGACGCTACCGCGAGCTCAAGCACGGGCTGGGCTCCTGGTACTTCTACCCCGACTTGTTGCTCCCCATCCAGGAGACCAACCTGGTCTTCAAGGCCCGCATCCAAAAGCTCTACCGCCAGGAGGAGCAACGCATCATCTCCGAGTACCAGCGGGTCTTCGAGCTCGAGCGCGAAGTGCCGTTCGACACCGAGCTCGACCGCGAGTTGGGTGAATTTCGTGAGGAGATCGAACGCTTCGAGAAGCAGCTCCAGCGCGAGGAGTTCCGGCTCGGCGACATCGCCCTCATCCGCCAGCGGGTCAAGCAACTACTGCCGCGCCTCGCCGCCGGCCGGCCGAGCATCGGCGACCGGCCTACCGGGCCGCCGCCCACCGTCGACTCCGGGGAGTTCACCTTTCAACGGGCGGGAGCCGCCTCCTCGACACCTCTCAAGTCGCAAGAGGAGCTGCTGGGGGACTATTACCGCCGGCTCGTCGACGCCCTCCGCGACGTCAATCCGCCCGACCTGGCGCCCGAGCGGGTGGTGCTCAAACCCGAGGTCTTCGCCCTGCGCGTCGAGGTGCGTGAGGTGGAGGCTTATCGCCGTGTCTTCGGCAAGGGAGACTCCGACCGCGAGTTGGAGCAGTTTCTGCTGGAGTCCGCCGCCTTGCGCGTGCGCATCAACGAGGAGGCGCACGAGATCGCGAGCCTCCTCGACGAGACCTCCGTCACCGGCGACTCCGTGATCTTCGCCCGCGCCCGGTTGACAGCTCGGGTCGCCGACGACTACCTCTGGCGATTCAATCACGTGCTCAACGAGCTGATGATGGGCGGCAACCTTTCCGAGTGCCGGCAGGTGGCGCTCCTGCGGATGCGGCTGATGCGGGACTACTCCGGCCTCTGGTTACTGGCCTTCAAGCCCCTCTACAAGCGAGTCCCTGCCGGAACTCTGGCTTAGAGCCCCGCCCACGGCCTCACTTCGAGAGTCACCCGGTTCGAGAGAAACCCGTTCTGGAAAATCACCCTCAGGCGGACTTGGGCGTTGGGCTCGAGAGCCGGGGGAATGCGCAAGGAGTCAGGCAGAGTGAGCAATCCCCCAGGCCCCAGCTCGACGAGGCTGCGGCCCTCCGGGGGTTTCTTGAGCTCCCAGGGCTCGTATTCGGCCAGGGCCATGCTGGCTTTGTAAGCCAGCGGGTCGCCTTTCCCGAGATCAAGCTCCCACAACAAGTCGTCCGGCAGCATTACCTGGAAACCGGGCAGGATCGGCAGCATGTAGTGGGCTTCCAGCCACCACTCCGCGTCGATCGAGCGATCGTTCAGCGGCTCTACAGTGAACGCTCGCGCGTGGGGGTCCACCTCAACACGCAGCTGGAGCCGTCCGCCGCGTAGCGCCTCCGCCTCCTCGGGCAGCCGTAGCACTCCGTTGGGCCCTACGGCGGCCATGGGGAGGTGCAAGAGCTCTTCGATGTAGGGCCAAGGGTCGAGACACCCGTCGGCGGCATTCCACACTCTCTCGCCATAACTCAGGAATCGCCAGGAGCCAGCCGGGTCCTCCTCGGGCGAGACGGCCAAAAGGTCGCCTTCGTTGAGCGAGAAAGCCCAGCGGACGAAGGGGAGCAGGATGGGCGAGCCATCCTCGGCGGTGACTCCCGGCAGCGTCGCGTGCCACCGAACCACGGGACTGCCGCCCGGAGCGAAACGGGGAGGACGATCATCGCCATACATGGTGTGTTCCTCAAACTTCGCCGTAACCCAGCGTGCCCGGCCGATGCGGGTTCTCTTGCAGCACCAGAATCTCCCGCCTCTCGGCCTCCGGTAGGGTGTCCGGCAACTCCAACTTCCACCACGTGGCAAACCATCGCCCCCAGGCCCAGACCACTTCCAGGCCTGCCTGCTCCGCGGTGTACTGTGGAACCGAGCCCTCGCCGGGAGCGGACTCCGTCTGCCGGAAGTTGTCCGCCACCACCAACTCATAGAGCGCCCGCTGGGTCCCTTCGCTGAAGACGCTGAGATCGAGGTGCGCGATGGACGGCGAGTCGGCCTCCACCTGATCGGGCTGATACTCGGCGACCGTGAGGAGATGGTCGATCAGAGGGTCCAGGCAGTCCTGAAGATCGTTGGCGATAACGGTGCGCATCTCCGTCGCGACGTCCATGTCGCCTTCGAGGTCTCCCCGTGCAGTCTCTTGCACAGACGGCGGAATGCTCGCCTGCACTCCCACCAACCGGTGGCGGATCGCTGTCAGGTCGGCACCGACTGCCCGTAGCGCCTTCCTCGCGCTTTCGATCACGACAGGGCGTTCATCCCTCATGAGGAAGGTGGCTCTCCTGTCCCGTACTGCGTCGCCGTGCTGAGCTCCCTGATCGCGGGATCGAGGAAGTCCGCCAGAACGCGTTCGCCGATCCGGCGGACCTCGCTCGTGACGTCGGGTTTCGCGTCAAGATCGCCCTGGGGATTCCGCTCCTGGGCGGAGAGAGGCAGAGCCGCGAGGGCGCTTTGCAGGAAATCGCGAACCATTTTCAGGACCGCGACAAGGATGCCGATCCGCGCCTGTGCGATGGTTATGTCGCCCTCGGTCACCTGACGGCCTCCCTCTCCAGTCGATTGCTCCCCTTTCTATTGCCGGCAGGAAGGGCCTTCGGCCAGCGCTCCGCAAGGCCGCAGATCGGTCCCATCACCGCCGTGCAGTCCGGGCAGCCGGCCAGGAGATGGCGGACGATGGCCCGCGCCTCGGCCCGCGACGCCTCGCCTCTCGTGAAGCGCTGTAGGACGTCAGGCTTGGGGTGCTCGCGGCAGCTCATGTGAGGTGCAATCCCGTTCACTCTTGGGAGCGTAGAGTCCGCCCTGCGCTTCGCAAAGCAGTTGAGGAAAACCAGCAGATGCAGCGCTGCCGAGGCATCGTGTGAGTGGAGGAATGCCTCAAGTCGCAAAAAGTTCTCCTCTGGTGTCACGAAAAAGGGCTCAGCGGCAACCAAACTATTTAGAAAGGACCCATCCAAAGGAGACGGAGCCCATGCGCCTGAAGGACCTGCCGGACCTGAGCATCGTCTTGACATTCCTCCGCTCCGGCCAGTGGTGGAGCCAGGCCGAGCTTGCCAAAGCCGCGGGAATCTCACCGAAGGTGCTCAACGACCTCGAACGCGGCTGGCGTACCCTCACTCGCCCCAAGCTGGAGCAGCTCATCGCCTTCATGGGGCTGCCGCCGGCGGCCATCGACGAGACGCTCGAGACTCTGGCCCGCAACCGCGCCATGGCGAGAGCGCCTCACCCAGCGGCCGGCCAGGCCTCGGAGGCGCAGATCCGGGTGGAGGCCATCGCCGCGCAAGCTGGCAAGCTGGCGAGAGGCTTCGCCCGCTCCACTCTCACGCTGCTGACCGTGGAGGGCGAGGCGCTGAAGGCCCGTCAACACGCCGGGGAGCTTTGGAGCCGGCTGAAACTCCGCAAGCCCGCTGAGCGGAGGAAGCTGGTGGAGCGCGGCTTCAAGTTCCGCACCTGGGCGCTGTGCGAGCGGGTGGCTCGGGAGAGCATCGCCGCGGCGCCGAACCAGCCTCAATCAGCGCTGGAGCTGGCCGAGCTGGCGCTGCTCATCGCCGAGCTGCTCCCCGGGGAAGCTCTCCTGCGCACGCGTCTCCAGGGCTATGCCTGGGCCCACGTGGGCAACGGTCGCCATGTTTGCAACGACCTGCCAGGTGCCGACGAAGCAATCGCTCGCGCGAGGAAACTCTGGGAGGCTGGCGCCGCCGGAGATCCGGGTGCCCTGAACGCAGCCTGGCTGCCGGGCCTCGAAGCTTCCCTCCGCAGATCCCAACGGCGGTTCCCGGAGGCACTGAAGCTGATCGACGAGGCTTTGCGACTTGACCAAGGCGAGTTGAAAGGGGAGATCCTCCTCACCAAATCGGGAATTCACGATGCCCTCGGTGATCCGGAAGCCTCCGTCGCAGCGCTGTCCGAGGCGGCCCCTCTGATCGATCCAAGCCGCGAGCCGCGGAACGCCTTCGGCCTACGATTCAATCTTTTGGTCGACCTCTGCAGTCTCCAAAAATTTGTTGAGGCAGAGTCGAAGCTGAGCGAAGTCCAGACGCTGGCCGAGCGGCTAGGCGGAGTGCTCGATTTGAACCGATCGGTTTTGTTGGGTGGAAAAGTCGCCGCCGGGTTGGGGAAGCTCGCAGAAGCCCGCTCGGCCTTCGAGCAGGTGCGGCGAACGTTCGTTGACCATGGGCTGGCCTTCGACTACGCGCTGGTGAGCCTGGAGCTTTGCCTGATCCTCCTGGAGCAG
>DATIOS010000269.1:0-2528 GCA_035472915.1 Thermoanaerobaculia bacterium | reverse complement strand
GCCGCGGCGTGCCGGTCTACTGCTGGGGCTTGCCGCCCATGGGCCGCTGGGGCCGGCCGCGGCCGGGACCGCTCAAGCCCTTGTTCGGAGAGATCGCCGGCGCGCCCGTGCCGGCGTCGTCCTCCGTTCCTCGACCTCCCGTGCTGCCTGTGGCGTCCGGCGTCCGGCCCCCAGGCTCGCCCGTACTCTATGACTGGGGTCGGGAGGTGACCGGCTATCTTTCCCTGGAGCTGACGCCAGCGGGGGAGCTGGACAAAGCGATCCTGTTCACGGGCGATTCGCCGCCAGATCCGTTGCGCTCCGATCCCGTGGGCTCCATCCTCGTCGTTCCCGGCCGGCGCCAGTGGCTGGACGCCCGCCCGCGCCGCTTCCGCTACGCCTTGATTCTGGGGCTCGATCGGCCGGCTTCGCTGGCGGTGCTGCCGGTGTCGGCGGATCTCGCGGTGCCGCCGCTTCCGGCGCGAATGGAAAGGGGAGTGCTCGGAATCGTGCCGCCGCCGCTACGAACGCCGGTGGAGGACGAAGTCTGGGGCAAACTCCAGCGCCTCTCGGGCATCGCTGGGCGGAAAGAACTCTAGCTCGCGCTTCGCCTCGGCGGCGTACTCTTCGGCCATGCCGGTAACCTCTTCGAGAGTTCCCTCGGCGCGTACCAGGTCGAGGATCTGCTGCGCCGAGACCCGGCTGAAGCTGCGGTCCTCCAGCACCTGCTCCACCAGCCGCCGCTGAACGGGCTCCACCCGCGGCAGGAGAAGGATCAGCGGCAGCGTCAGCTTTCCCTCTTTGAGATCGGAGAGCACGGCCTTGCCCAGATCGCTCTCGCGGGCGGTGAAGTCGAGCAGATCGTCCACGAGCTGGAAGCAGATCCCCAAGGCCCGGCCGTAGCGAGCGAGCACCTGGCCGGCCTCCGGACGCTGGGGCGGGATCAGGCTGGGAATCGAGCAGGCTGCCGCGAAGAGATGGGCCGTCTTACGGTCGATGATCTCGAAGTACTCCTCGATCGTCAGGTCCGGCGCGCCCAGGCGCTGGTAGGCCAGGAGCTCGCCCTCGGTCATCTTGAGCGTCGCCTGGCAGAGCCGCTGAATGACCTCGATCTGCCCGTGCGACAGCGCCATCTGCATCGCTTTGGTGTAGATCCAGTCGCCCAGCAGCACCGTGAGGTTGTTCCCCCACAGGTGGTTGAGCGTCGGCTGGCCGCGGCGCAGCGTGGCGTGATCGATGATGTCGTCGTGGATCAGCGTTGCGGTGTGGATGAACTCCACCACTGCGGCGTAGGTCACCGCATCATCGCCGTCATGCCCCAGCAGACGGGCGGCGAGGAGCAGCAGGGCCGGGCGCACCCGCTTGCCGCCGCCCTGCGAGATGTATTCGCCGGCCATGTGGATGAAGGGCACGTCCGAGTCGAGGTGGTGGCGAAAGATCGCCTCGGTGGCGACCAGCTTGTCCGCCACGAGATCGATGAACCGGCCGGCCAGGACCGTGCGGCTGCTTGCCGCCACGGCGGAGCGGCTGCCGGCGGTCGCGGTCTCCGGAGGATGTGAGTTTACGAGAGGCTGTTCGGGCAACGGTTCGGTCCCTTTCTTGCGGAGGGGATTCAAAGGCCGCGCACCGGATCGAAGGGCACCACCTGCTCCAGCCGCCCATCGCGGAAACGGTAGACCTTGCCGCTCTCGAAGTACCACCACGAAGATTCCAGGTAGCCGGGATATTGGACGTTGCGCACGCGATCGGGCTTGCCCATTTCCTCGTAGACCCGGCGTTGATCGTCCGTCTTGATCGAAGCCAGAAGCTCCCGGAGATGGTCGATGAACTGGCGGTTCTCGACCGTCACCGCCACCACCGCCGGGCTGCCCGCGAGCACGCGGCGGGTCACGTCCTGGCGGGCCAGCTCCTCCAGCCGCTCGCCGGTCTTGACCCGCACCGGCACGCCCACGGCGACCTCGAAATGGTTGAAGTAGCTGTCCCACGGCCAGGTGATCGTGTACTGGCCCGCGGCGTCGGTCGTGGCCGTCACTTTCCGCACGTCTTTGTCAGCCGTCCGGCGCAGCTCGCGAATGCTGAAGTAGGTGCGGCTTCCCTCGAACACGACGCGGACGCCGGAAAGCGGCTGTCCCTGGGCGTCGAGCACTGCGCCCGTAACCTGGATTCGCTGGCCGTCGTCATAGCGCGCCGCCCGCGCCGGAGCGGCCGCGGTCAGCCAACAGGCCAATCCGGCCAGGACGAGCAGGAACCCTCGGAAGGTCGACAATCTAGCGGGTCTCATCATTCTTGGGAACGACTATTGGGAACGATAATTTGAAAAGGTCAGTGGAACGTCGAGGTCCAGCCCCTTGAGCATCGCGATGACCGTCTGCAAGTCGTCCCGATTCTTGCCGGAGACGCGCACCGTATCGCCTTGGATGGCGGCCTGCACCTTGAGCTTGCGGGTCTTGATCTCGGCCACGATCTTCTTCGCCGTCTCGATGGGGATGCCCTGCTGGAGGGTGATCTTCTGCCGCGCGCGGCCGCCGCTCGCCGGCTCGATCTTGCCG
>DATIOS010000268.1:0-25380 GCA_035472915.1 Thermoanaerobaculia bacterium | reverse complement strand
CTCTACGCTCACGAGACCGGCCGGCCGGCGGCCGTGCTGCCGCCCCTGACGTTGCGCTACACGGATTGGTCGCGGTGGCAGGAGGAACGGCTGGCCGGGCCTTGGGGTGAGAGTTTGTGGAATTGGTGGCAGCGAACCCTGTCGCCAGAGGGCGCCGAGCCGCCCCGGCTGGATCTGCCGACCGATCGGCCGTGGCCCGCTATCCAGACCTGGCGGGGCGACGCACGCTCCTTCCGTCTGGACGCCACGGTGACCGCGGACCTCGGCGTCCTGGCTCACCGGCAGGGGGCCACCTCCTTCATGGCGCTGCTGACGGCTTTCGAGGCCGTGCTCGCGCGCTATACCGGCCAGGACGATCTTCTGATCGGCTCGCCGACCGCCGGCCGTTCGACGGCCACTGCCGAGGTCGTGGGCTACTTCGTCAATCCCGTGGCGCTGCGCGTCAATCTGGCGGGCGATCCCGCATTTACCGGCGCTCTGAGCGAAGTGCGGCGGGCGGTGCTGGGGGCCTTCGAGCACCAGGACTATCCCTTCGCCCTGCTGGCCGAGAGGCTGCAGGCGCACCGCGATCCCAGCCGGTCGCCGTTGTTCGACGTCGCTTTCGCCTTCGAAAAGGCGCGGGGCGCCGGTCACGAGCTGGGCGGCTTCGCTCTTGGGATGGCCGGCTCACGGCTGTCGCTGGGCGGGCTGGAGCTCGAATCAATCGAGCTGGCGCCCGCGGGCTCGCCGTTCGCCCTGGCGCTGGTGCTCGCCGAGATCGACGGCGGCTTGGGAGCGTCGCTGCGCTTCAACTCCGACCTGTTCGACGCCGCGACCATCGAGCGGCTGGCAGGCCACTACGCGACGCTGCTGACGGCGGCGTTGGCAATGCCCCAATGCCGGCTCTCGGCGCTGCCGCTGCTCACTGCCGGCGAGGAGCGCGAGGTGCTGGCGGTCTGGAATCAGACCTCGGTTCCCTACGCCTGGAAGGTTCCTATCCACCGGCTGGTGGAGGAGTGGGCGGCCTCGGCTCCCGCGGCACCGGCGGTCGCGGGCGCTGCGCTGAGACTCACCTACCGCGAGCTCGACGCGCGGGCGAGCTGGGTGGCGGCCTGGCTGCTGGCGAACGGCCTGGTGCCGGAGTCGCGGGTGGGCGTCGTCATGGAGCGCTCGCCGGAGATGGTCGTGGCCTTGCTCGGCGTGCTCAGGGCCGGCGGCGCCTACGTGCCGCTCGATCCGGCGCACCCGGCGGAGAGGCTGGGCTGGCAGCTCGCCGATGCGTGGGGGAGCGATTCAGCGCGCCTTCTGCTCACCCAAACGCGGTTGGCGGACTCGCTGACCGCCGTGCTACCGGCAGGCGTCCGGTCGCTGAGCGTCGACGCGATGGAGCCAGTCGATGTGGCGGCTTCAAGACTGGCTGTCCGGGTGCTGCCGGAGCAGACGGCCTACGTCGTCTATACCTCCGGCTCCACCGGCCGCCCCAAGGGCGTCGCGATCTCCCACGGCGCGCTGGCGAACCTCGTGGCCTGGCACCGCCGCACCTACGATCTGACGCCCGCCGACCGCGCTTCGCAACTGGCGAGCCCGGGATTTGACGCCGCGGTGTGGGAGATCTGGCCCTACCTGGCGGCGGGCGCGAGCCTGCACGTGCCGCCGGAGGAGGTGCGCACTTCGCCGTCGCGGTTGGTGGGCTGGCTTGCGGCGCAGGCGATCTCCGTCGCCTTCCTACCGACGCCGCTCGCCGAGGCGGTCCTCGCGGAAGCGTGGCCGGACGGAGGAGTCGCCCTGCGCGCCCTGCTGACCGGCGGCGACCGCCTGCATCGCGGCCCAGATCCGAGCCTGCCCTTCCCGCTCTACAACCACTACGGCCCCACCGAGAACACCGTGGTAGCGACGTTCTCCCGAGTGGCTCCCGGCATTCTCGGAGATACCTCGCCGCCCATTGGCCGGCCCATCGCCAACACGCGGGCCTACGTACTCGACCGCCATCTCCGCCCGCTGCCGGTGGGCGTGCCGGGCGAGCTGGCGGTCGGCGGCGAGAGCCTTGCCCGCGGCTACCTGAACCAGCCCGAGCTGACCGCCGAGCGGTTCGTCCCCGATCCGTTCGCCGAGGCCTCCGACGCCCGCCTCTATCGCACGGGCGACCTCGTTCGCTGGTCGGCGGCGGGGGAGCTGGAGTTCCTGGGCCGCATCGACCAGCAGGTCAAGGTGCGGGGAGTCCGCATCGAGCTGGGCGAGATCGAAACGGTGCTCGGCGAGCATCCGGGAGTGCGGGAGGCGGTGGTCGTCGCCCGGCAGGAGGCGGGGGAGGCGCGTCTCGCGGCCTATATCGTTCCTCAGGCTTCGGGGACGATGGCGGACCTGCCAACCGAGCTGCGCGAGTACTTGCGGGGACGGCTCCCCGAATCGATGGTGCCTGCCGCCTGGGTGGTGCTGGACGCACTGCCGCTGACGCCCAACGGCAAGGTGGACCGGCGGGCCCTGCCTGCTCCATCGTTCTCGCCCGAGAGACGGTGGATCGCGCCGCGCACCCCCGCCGAAGCTCTGCTGGCGGGAATTTTCGAGGAGCTGCTGGGAAGGGAGGGTTTCGGCGCCGAGGACGATTTCTTCGCCGCCGGCGGCCACTCGCTGCTCGCCGCCCGCGCCGCCTCCCGGGCCACCGCGGCCTTCGGCGTCGAGATCCCGGTTTCGTTGCTCTTCGAGGCCGGCACGCCCGCAGCCCTGGCCGAGGCGATCGATTCCCTGCGCAGCGACGGCCGCGCGAACGGCGCTCCGCCCTTGACTCCGGCGCCGGCCGAGGCCCGCGAGCGCGGGCTGCCGCTCTCCTTCGCCCAGGAGCGGCTGTGGTTCCTCGACCGGCTCGAGCCCGGCGTGGCGACCTACAACATCGCCGGCGGCTTGAAGCTCGCCGGCAGCCTCGACGTTGTCGCCCTGTCCCGCGCCCTGGCCGAGGTCGTGCGCAGGCACGAGGCGCTGCGCTCGCGCTTCGCCGCCGGCGTTGATCGCCTGGGCGGCCCCGCGCAGTATGTCCAGCCGGCCTCGCCGGTCCTCGCGGTCGTCGACCTTCAGAACGTTGCCGAGCGGAAGGCTGAAATCGAGCCGCTGGCCGCGGCCGAGGCCCGGCGGCCTTTCGATCTCGCCGCCGGCCCGCTGCTGCGTACCGTCCTGCTGCGGCTGAGCGCGGGGGAGCACGTGCTGCTCGCCGCCATGCACCACATCGCCGCCGACGGCTGGTCGATGGAGATCTTCCTCCGCGAGCTGGCGGCCCTTTACGGCGCGTTCGCCGCGGGGCAGCCGTCGCCCCTGCCCGAGCCCGCTCTCCAGTACGGCGACTTCGCCTACTGGGAGCGGAGCACCCTGAAAGGCGAGGCGCTGGCGGCGCGGCTGGCGGCGGTCGCCAGCCGCCTCGCCGGGGCGCCGCGCAGCTTGGAGCTGCCCACCGACCGGCCGCGGCCGGCGGTGCTCTCGCCGCGCGGCGGGCGTGAGCCCATCGTCCTGCCGGCGGAGCTGTCGGCGGCCGTGCAAGCACTGGGGCGGCGGGAGGGCGCGACGCCGTTCATGCTGCTGCTCGCCGCTCTGCAAACACTCCTCGGCCGCTACACCGGCGCCGAGGATCTGCTCGCCGGTACCCCGGTCGCCAACCGCGGGCGGGTCGAGCTCGAAGGGCTGATCGGTTGCTTCGTCAACACCCTGGTGCTGCGCGGCGACCTGGCGGGCGACCCGCCGTTCCACGAGCTGCTGGCGCGGTCGCGGTCGGCGACGCTTGCCGCCTATCCCCAACAGGATTTGCCGTTCGAGAAGCTGGTCGAGGCGCTGGTGCCGGAACGGAGCCTGGCGCGCAATCCGCTCGTCCAGGTGCTGTTCATCTTCCAAGGTGCGCCGGCCGTGCCCGCGCTGCCGGGGCTCGCGGTGAGCCGGCTGGACGTGCACACCGGCACCGCCAAGTTCGAGCTTTCCCTGGAGTTGGAGGAGCGGCCGGAGGGCTTCGCCGGCTGGCTGGAATACAGCCGCGATCTGTTCGATTCCGAAACCCTCCGCCGCCTGGCCGGCCACTATGAAACCTTGCTGCGGGGGATCGTGGCCGCCCCCGGCCAGCATCTTTCCGCGCTGCCTCTGCTCACCGCCGCTGAACTCGAGCAGGTGGTGCGAGAGTGGAACGGGCGGGCGGCGGAGTGGTCCCAGGGCGACCTGCTGCACGAGATCTTCGCCGCCCAGGCCCGCCGGACGCCGGACGCCGTCGCCCTCATCGACGGAGAGAATCGGCTGAGCTACGGCGAGCTTGCGGCGCGCGCCTCCCGCCTCGCCGGCCGCCTGCAGAGTCTCGGCGTCGGGCCCGAAGTGCCCGTGGGGCTCTTCCTTCACCGTACCGCCGACCTGATCGCGGCGATGCTCGGCGTGCTCCAGGCAGGCGGCGCGTACGTGCCGCTCGACCCCGCCTACCCGCGCGAGCGGTTGCGGGCGATCCTGGAGGATTCCGACGCTCCTGTTCTGGTGAGCGAGCAGAGCCTCGTGGATCGGCTGCCCCGGCGCTCAGGGCATCTGCTCCTCGTGGACGGCGAAGAGACCGATTGGACCGCGGAACCGGCGCTGAGGTCTCCAGTCACGCCGGGCTCGCTCGCCTACGTCATCTACACCTCGGGCTCCACGGGCCGGCCAAAGGGCGTCGCCATCGAGCACCGCAGCGCCACGGCCTTCATCCACTGGGCGCGGGAGACCTTCCAGCCGCAGGAGCTGGCCGGCGTGATGGCCGCCACCTCGATCTGCTTCGACCTCTCGGTTTTCGAGATCTTCGTGCCGCTCACCAGCGGCGGCACCGTCATCCTGGCCGAGAACGCCCTGGAGCTGCCGCGGCTGCCGGCGGCGGGTGAGGTGACGCTGATCAACACCGTGCCTTCCGCCATGGCCGAGCTGGTGCGGCAGAACGCGGTGCCGGATTCGGTGGTGACGGTGAACCTGGCCGGCGAGCCGCTGCGCGGCGCCCTCGCCAAGCGCATCCACGGCCTTGGCACGGTGCGGCGCCTGCTCAATCTCTATGGCCCGTCGGAGGACACCACCTACTCGACGATCGCCGAGGTGGGGACGGCAGGCGAGCCCACGATGGGAAGGCCGCTGCCCAACTCCCGCGCCTACGTGGTGGATGCGAGCTTCCAGCCGTTGCCGGTGAACGTTCCGGGCGAGCTGCTGCTGGCCGGCCGCGGGCTCGCCCGGGGCTACCTCGGCCGGCCTGAGCTGACGGCGGAGCGATTCGTGCCGGATCCGTTTGCCGGCGCGCCCGGGGAGCGTTTGTACCGCACGGGAGACCTCGTTCGCTGGCTGCCCTCGGCCGAGTTGGAGTTCCTGGGGCGCATCGACCACCAGGTCAAGGTGCGGGGTTTCCGCATCGAGCTGGGGGAGATCGAGATGGCCTTGCACGCGCATCCGGCGGTGCGCGAGACCGTGGTGGTGGCGTGGGAGAGCCGGTCCTCGGGCGCCGAGGCTCGCGACCTGAGGCTGGTGGCCTACGTGGCACCCCGCGAGGCGGACTCTTTTCCCGCCTTCCCGGCCGAGCTGCGCGCGCATCTACAGGCGAAGCTGCCGGAGTACATGGTGCCGGCTGCCTGGGTAGCGCTCCGCGCCCTGCCGCTCACCCCCAACGGCAAGGTGGACCGCAAGGCGCTGCCGGCGCCGGAGATGGCGGCCGGGCCGAGCGGCGGCAGGACCGCTCCCCGCACTCCCGAGGAGGAGCTGCTGGCTGGCATCTGGCAGGAGGTGCTGGGGACCGAAGTGGTTGGCGCTTTCGACAACTTCTTCGAGCTCGGCGGCCACTCACTGCTCGCCACCCAGGTGGTGGCGCGGGCGGCCCGCGCCTTCGGCGTCGAGCTGCCGCTGCGCGCCCTGTTCGAGGCGCCCACGGTGGCGGGCCTCGCGGCCCGGCTGGCGGCGGCCCGCGGCGCTGGCCTGGTCCGCAACGCGCCGCCCGTCCCCCGCGTCCGGCAGGAGGGGAAAGGTGAGGAGCCGCCCCTCTCCTTCGCCCAGGAGCGCTTGTGGTTCCTGGACCGCCTGGAGCCTGGGGCCGCGACCTACAACATCCCGGCCACGCTGCGGATCGAGTCCGGAGCGGCGGGGCGGCTCGATCCGGCGGCCCTGGCGGCGGCGCTGAGCGAGGTGGTCCGGCGGCACGAGGCCTTGCGCACCGTGTTCACGGAGCGCGACGGCAGCCCGGTCCAGCGCGTCGAAGCGGCGGCGGCACCCGTGCCGCTGCCGCTCGTCGACCTCGGCGCCCTGCCGTCGCCGGAGCGTGAAGCCGAATCCCTCAGGCTGGCGGCCGAGGAGGCGGGGAGCCCGTTCGACCTGTCGCGCGGACCGCTGTTGCGGGCCCGTTTGCTGCGTCTCGAACCGGCGCGGCACCAACTGCTGATCAACGTCCATCACATCGTGTTCGACGGCGGCTCGATCGACATCTTCCTCGACGAGCTGGCGCGCCTCTACCGCGCTTTCGCGGCCGGCCAGCCTTCGCCTCTGGCAGCGCCCCATTTGCAGTACGCCGACGTGGCGTTGTGGCAGCGCGCGAGCTTCCAGGGTCAGCTCCTGGCCCGCCAGCTTTCATATTGGCGGCAGCGGCTGGGCGACGCGCCGCCGCCGATCGATCTTCCCACCGACCGGCCGCGGCCGGATCAGCCGGGCTCGCGCGGCGCCGTCGAGCGCCTGGAGGTTCCCCCCGCTCTCGCCGCAGGGCTGAAGCAACTGGGCCGCCACGAGAGCGCTACCTTTTTCATGACCCTGCTGGCGGCGTGGGCCGTCCTGCTGGCCCGGCTCGCGGGACGTGACGAGATCCTGGTCGGCACGCCGGTCTCCAGCCGCTCCCTGCCGGAGCTTGAAAGGGTCGTCGGCTTCCTGGTCAATACCCTGGTGCTGCGGACCGACCTTTCCGGGGACCCGACGTTTCGCGAGGCGCTCGTCCGGCTGCGCGACCGGGCCCTCGAAGCCTACGCTCACCAGGACCTTCCCTACGAGCGGCTGGTCGAGGAGCTGGAACCTGAGCGCGACCTCGCGAGCTCGCCGATTTTTCAGGTTTTCTTCAGCTTCCAGGGCGCGGCGAACCGGAAGCTGGACCTGGGATCGGAGCTGAAGGGCAAAATCGAGCCGGTGTTCCCGGCCACCGCCAAGTTCGAGCTTTCGCTGGCCTTGGAGGAGACCGCCGGGGGCGATCTCACCGGCTGGCTGCTCTATGACTCCGGCTTGTTCGACGCGGCGACGATACAGTCGTGGGGCCACTATTTCGGCGAGCTCCTGGCGGCCGTAGTGGCGGAGCCTGACACACCGATCTCCGAACTGCTGCCGGCAATTCCGGTGCTGCGGCGGGAGCTCACCGCGCGCCGCGAATCGTCCGTGGAGAAGCCGGTTTTCGTGGCGCCCCGTACGCCGATCGAGGAGATGCTGGCCGGCTTCTGGGCCGAGGTCCTGGGAGCGGCGAGCGTGGGCGTTCACGACAGCTTCTTCGAGCTTGGCGGGCATTCCCTGCTCGCCACTCGGGTCGTCTCCCGGGTGCGCGATGCCTTTGGCGTCGAAATCGCGCTGCGCCAGTTTTTCAAGGCACCCACGGTCGCCGCCCTGGCATGGGAAATCACGGCGGCACGGCGGGACAGGGAAGACCGGCGGGATGGCGGCCTCCCCTTGACTCCTGGTCCGCGAAGCGGCGCTCTGCCACTCTCCTTCGCCCAGGAGAGGATGTGGTTCCTCGACCGGCTGTCCGAGGGCGGAGCGCTCTACAACCTTCCCATCGCCGTTCGGCTCTCCGGCGCTCTCGACGGCGCGGCTTTGATCGCGGCTTTTGGTGAAATCGCCCGGCGTCACGACGTGCTGCGCAGCCGCTTCAGCGAGCAGCGGGGCAAGCCTCGTCTGAGCATCGCGCCGCCTTCGGGTCTCGCGCCGGTGTGGATCGACCTCACGGCCCTTCCCTCCGCCGCGCGGCGGAGGGCCGTGGCTCAAGAGCTCGCGACGGCCGAGGCGGGCCGGCTTTTCGACCTCGCCACCGGGCCGCTCGTCCGCGTAGTGGTGGCGCGCTTGGAAGACGCGGAGCATCTGCTCGTCATCACCTTCCATCACATCGTGGCGGACGGCTGGTCGGCCGGCGTGCTGATCCGCGAGTTGGCGGCGCTGTATGCTGCCGCGACTCAGGACCGCCCGTCATCGCTACCCGAGCTGCCCGTCCAGTACGCCGACCATGCGCGGTGGCAACGCGAGTGGCTCGCCAGCGGCGCCCTCGCCAAACAGCTCGCCTGGTGGCGGAGCCAGCTGGCAGGGATCCCCGCGGTGCTCGACCTTCCGATCGATCGTCCACGAGGAGGATTGAGCCGGCAGCGCGGCGGCGTCGTGGCCTCGCCCCTGGCCCCCGATCTCACCGCCGGTCTGCGGGCTCTTGGCCGCCGCACGGGATGCACTCTCTTCATGACCCTGCTGGCTGGTTTCCAGTCGCTGCTCGCCCGCTATACCGGCGGCGAGGAAGCGCCCGTGGGATCGCCCATCGCTGGCCGTACCCGCGTCGAGACCGAGGGCTTGATCGGCTTCTTCGTCAACACCCTGGTCCTGCGTACCGACCTGGCTGGCGATCCTGTCGTCGAAGAGCTGCTGCACCGGGTGCGTAGCATCACCCTGGGGGCCTTCGATCATCAGGACGTGCCGTTCGAACGCCTCGTCGAAGAGCTGGCGCCGCAGCGAGCCCTCGGTTACTCGCCGCTCTTCCAGGTGATGCTGGTCCTGCAAAACGCGCCCTTGGGGCCGTTGGAGATTCCGGGGCTGCGCCTGGAGCTGCAGGAGCTGGAGACCGGCACCGCCAAGCTCGACCTCTCGCTCTCCCTGATGGAGAGGGGGGAGGGGCTCGCCTGCTGGCTGCAATACGACCAGGATCTCTTCGACGCGGCGACCGCGGCTCGGCTCGCGAAGCATTTCGCCGCGCTGCTGGCGGCGGCGGTCGACAACCCGGGGCGCCGTCTGCGTGAGCTGCCGCTGCTGGCCGCGGCCGAGCAGCATCAACTCGCCGTGGAGTGGAGCGGTGAACCGGCGTATGCTCCCTCGACTGCTGCTCTGCACGAGCTCTTCGCGCTCCGAGCGGCTGAGGCGCCGGCAGCCACCGCCGTCGTTTGCGCCGGCGAGAGTCTGACCTACGGCCGGCTCGACCGCCTCGCCAACGGTCTTGCGCTGCGGTTGCGCGCGGCGGGAGTCGGCCCCGAGGTGCGGGTGGCCCTGGTTCTGGAGCGCTCGCTCGCGTCGGTGGTGGCGGTCCTCGGCGTGCTCAAGGCGGGCGGCGCGTATGTGCCGGTCGATTCCGCCTCCCCGGCGGCGCGGCTGGCCTGGTTGCTCGCGGACTGTGGCGCGGAGGTGGTGGTGACCTCCGCCAAGCTCGCCTCGCAACTGCCTGCCGGCATCCGCATCCTGCTCGCCGAGGAAATTGAAGAGAGCGCCGTGAGCTTGTCCGCCGGGGTCCGGCCCGGCCAGGCCGCCTATGTGATCTACACCTCGGGCTCGACGGGCCTGCCGAAGGGGGTCGTCGTCTCGCACTACGCGATGATGAGCTTCGGCAGCTCTCTGCAGCAGAGAGTGTACGGCGATCAGCCCGGCCTGCTGCGCGTCAGCGTCAACGCCTCGCTCTCGTTCGACGCTTCGGTGCAGCAGCTCGTGCAACTCGCCTGGGGGCACAGCCTGCACGTCTTCACCCACGAGGAGCGGCGCGATGCCGAGGTGTTGGTCGACTGTGTGCGACGGCAGCGATTGGACGTGCTCGACTGCACGCCGTCGCAGCTGAGGGTGCTGCTCGCCGCCGGGCTCGGAGAGGCCGGGCTGGCGCTGGTGCTGGTGGGTGGCGAGGCCGTCGACGACGAGCTTCGCACCGCCGCCCTGGCCTGGCCTCGGACTCGCTTCTGGAATGTCTACGGTCCCACCGAGTGCACGGTGGAAGCAACCGCTGTGCGCCTGAATACGGCCGGGCCGGCCTCCTGCCTGGGCTGGCCGCTGGACGGCCGCAGACTCTACGCCGTGGACTCCGCGGGCAGCTTGGTGGCGGCCGGCGTGTGCGGCGAGCTGCTGATTGGCGGCGGAATTTCGCGCGGCTATCTCGGCCGGCCGGATCTGACGGCCGAGCGATTCGTGCCCGACGGTTTTGGCAGCGCCGCAGGGGCTCGGCTGTACCGCACCGGCGACCTGGTGCGGTGGCTGCCGGATGGGACCCTCGATTTCCTGGGACGGCTCGATCAGCAGGTCAAGGTGCGGGGTTTCCGCATCGAGCCAGGGGAGATCGAAGCGGCCCTGGCCGCTCACGCCGGGGTGCGGGAGTGTGCGGTGATCGCGCTGGGCGACCGGCTCATCGCTTTCTGGACGCCCACGGAAGGCGCCGATCCCGTTTTCGTCGAGCTGCGGGACCACCTGCGCTCCCGCCTTCCCGAGCATATGGTGCCGTCCGCGTTCCACCGTCTGGCGCAGTTGCCGGCGACGGTCAGTGGCAAGGTGGATCGGCGAGCCCTGGCGGCGATGGATCTGAGACCTCCTTCGCGGAGCGCCGCCACTGTCACGGAAAGGGCGACTCCGGTAGCGCAGAGCGTGGCGGAAATCTGGGCCGAGGTGCTGCGCTGCGGGCCGGTGAACGAGACGGATGACTTCTTCGAGTTGGGCGGACATTCGCTTCTCGCCACCCAGGTGCTGGCGCGAGTGCGAGAGGTGCACGGTGTCGATCTGCCGCTGCGGAAGTTCTTCGCGGCGCCCACCGTAGCGGCACTGGCGGCTGCAATCGAGGCGTCGTTGCAGGTCGATACACCGCCCAGCCAGGCCCTGGTCACGGACAGTGGCCTTCCCGCGTCTGAGCGCCATCAGCTCACGGTGGAGTGGAGCCGTGCGAGCGGGGAGATGGAGCCTTTCGGGCCCTGCCTGCACGAGCTGATCGCCGCCCGCGCCGCGGCGACGCGGGAAGCTCTGGCTGTCACCTGCGACGGCGAGGAGATGAGCTTCGGCCGTCTCGACCGGCTGGCGAATGGCCTGGCTTTGCGCCTGCGCACCCTGGGAGTCGGCCCCGAGGTGGCGGTGGCTCTGGCGCTCGACCGTTCGCCGGCGGCGGTGGTGGCGATCCTGGGAGTGCTGAAGGCGGGAGGCGCCTACGTGTTCCTCGATCCTGCCGATCCGGACGAGCGGTTGGCCTGGCTGCTGGCGGATTCGCGAGCGACGGTGGTCGTGACCTCCGCGGCTTTCTCCAGCCGGTTACCGGGAGACGTGCGTGTTCTGCTCGTCGAGACGGTGGAGGAGACCGTCGCACGGCCGAAGGGGCGCGTCGATCCCGAGCATCCGGCATACATCCTGTATACCTCCGGTTCGACCGGCAGCCCCAAGGGCGTGGTGGTTCGCCACGGCGCGGTGGTGAATCTGGCGCGGGCGCTGCGGCAATCGGTCTATGCCGGCATGGCCGATTCCTTGCGGGTGGGCGTCAACGCCTCGTTCGCCTTTGACGGCTCGGTCAAGCAACTCGTTCAACTCGCCTGGGGGCATTCGCTCCACGTCGTGCCGCGGGAGGCTCGGCTCGATCCGGCGGCACTGGTGGACTACGTCCGCCGCCACCGGCTCGACTCCATCGACTGCACGCCTTCCCAGCTCCGGCAGTTGCTCGCCGCCGGTCTCGGCGAAGGAGACGTCGCGCCGGCCCTGGTGCTGGTGGGGGGCGAGCCGGTGGATTCAGACCTGCGTGATGCGGCGTTGGCGCGGCCACGGACCCGCTTCTGGAATCTCTATGGCCCCACGGAGTGCACGGTGGATGCCACGGCCGCGCCCTTCAGCGCCGCGGCGCCGGCCTCGCGGATCGGCCGGCCGCTGGCCGGTGCCGAGCTCTATGTTGTTGGCGCCGGCGGCAAACCGGCTGCCGCCGGCGAGCCCGGTGAGCTGTTGGTGGGTGGCGCCGGCCTCGCCCGCGGCTACCTTGGGGCTCCAGACCTCACCGCCGAGCGGTTCGTTCCCGATCTTTTCGGCGAGTCTCCGGGAGCCCGGCTCTACCGTACTGGAGACCTCGTTCGCTGGTTGCCGGAAGGTTCGCTCGACTTTCTCGGCCGGCTGGATGGCCAGGTCAAGGTGCGGGGCTTCCGTATCGAGCCGGCCGAGATCGAGTCGGCATTGAAGGCCTACCCAGGAGTGCGAGATTGCGCCGTGATGGTGGCGGGCGATCGGCTGATCGCCTTCTGGACGCCGGAGGGTGCCGACGCTCCCGCCGTAGCCGATCTTCGGGAGCACCTGCGGTCAAGGTTGCCTGCCCACCTGCTGCCGTCTGCCTTCGCTCAGCTGGCGCAACTGCCTTCCACCCTCAGCGGCAAGGTGGATCGCAGGGCGCTGGAAAGGATGCAGCCGGAGCCCGAGCCCGCCAAAAGCGCGGCGCCGGAATCGCCGACCGAGCAAGCGGTCGCCGCGGTCTGGGCTGAGGTCCTCGGCCATGGCGAGATCGGCGTGACCGATGATTTCTTCGACCTTGGGGGTCATTCTCTGCTCGCCACCCAGGTCATGGCACGGCTGCGGGAGAGGCTTGGCGTCAAGCTCCCGCTACGGAAACTGTTCGAGCGCCCCACGGTGGCGGGCCTCGCCGAGGCCGTGGAAGAGGCTCTCGGTGCTGGGCTGCCGGCGGGTGAAGAGCCGGTGCCTTCGCCAGTTGCCGCGAGCGAGGCCGGTCTGGCTCTGTCTTTCGCCCAGGAGAGGCTCTGGTTCCTCGACCGGCTGCACGGCATCAGCGCGATCTACAACGTCCCCGCCGCCGTCCGCCTCACCGGTACCCTCGATGCCGCGGCTCTGGAGGCTTCGTTCCGGGAGATTCTGCGGCGCCACGAGGTCCTGCGCAGCTGGTTCGTCGAGGTGGCGGGAAAGCCCTCGACGCGGCTCGATCCGCGGCTCGATCCAGCGCTGGCGTGGATCGATCTCCGCGGCATCGAAGCCGCTCCGGCGCGAGAGGCCGAAGCTCAGGTGCTGGCCGACGCCGCAGCCGGCAGGCCGTTCGATCTGGAGACCGGTCCGCTACTGCGGGTGACGGTGCTGCGTTTGGTGGAAGGCCTGCACCTGCTGGTTCTGGTGATGCATCACATCGTCTCGGACGGCTGGTCGATGGGTGTGCTGATCCAGGAGCTTGCCGCTCTGTACGGCGCCGCTGTGGCAGGGCGGCCGGCGCTCCTGCCGCCCCTGCCCATGCAGTACGCGGATTATGCCCGCTGGCAGCGGCAGTGGCTCGCCGGCGGTGCGCTCGCCAGCCAGCTCGCCTGGTGGCGAGAGCGACTGGCGGGCATTCCCACGGCCATCGAGATTGCCACCGACCGTCCGCGGCCGGCGGAGCGCAGCGGGCGTGGCGGCACGCTCGCCGTTTCCCTGGCGGACGACGTGGCGTCTGGCTTGCGAGCTCTCAGCCGTAGATCAGGGTCCACCCTGTTCATGACGCTGCTCGCCGGCTTCCAGGCGCTGCTGGCCCGCTATGCCGATGGCGATGAAGCGCCGGTAGGCACGCCCATCGCCGGCCGTACTCGCGTCGACTCCGAAAAGCTCATCGGCTGTTTTGTCAACACCCTGGTGCTGCGCACCGACCTGAGCGGCAACCCGGCCTTCGCCGAGTTGCTGAGCCGGGCGCGGGAGACGACCCTCGGCGCTTACGACCACCAGGACGTGCCATTCGAAAAGTTGGTCGAACAGCTCGCACCGCGGCGCGAGCCAGGGAACTCGCCTTTTTTCCAGGTGATGCTGGCCTTGCAGAACGCTCCGCTCGGTCCACTGGAGCTGCCGGGCTTGTTGCTGGAGCCGGTGGAGCTTGCAAGCGCCACGTCCAAGTTCGATCTCTCGCTCACCCTGGTGGAGCAGGGCGGGGCCGTCGCCGGCTGGCTGGAGTATGACCTCGACCTCTTTGATCCGGCCACCGCAGCCCGCTTCGCGGACCATTTCCGAAATCTCGTGGCGGGAGCCGTGGCCAGGCCGGAGCAGCTCCGCTCCGACCTTCCCCTGCTCGCCGCCGGGGAGCTCCGGCAACTCGTAGCCTGGAGCCGTGGCGGCGACGCGGAGGTTGGCGAGCATTGCGTCCACGAGCTGTTTGAATCCCAGGTCGATCGCTCACTCCGGGCCTTGGCCCTGGTAGCGGGCGGCGACCAATTCACCTACGGCGAGCTCGAGGAGCGGTCCAACCGCTTGGCCCGCTACCTGCGCCGCCAGGGGGTGGGACCCGAGATCCGCGTCGGCCTGTGCGTGCCGCGCTCGGTGGACGGAATCGTGGGAGTTCTCGCCATCCTCAAAGCCGGCGGCGTCTACGTGCCTCTCGATCCGTCGTACCCGCGGGAGCGCTTGAGCCGCATGTTGGCGGACTCGGGAGCCCGGGTGCTCGTCACCCGCGAGGACCTCCAGCCTGCCCTGCCGGCGGGAATCGGCGTTGCCGTGGTGTTCCTGGACGCGGACGCGCCGGCCATCGCCCGGGCGGCTGGCGAGCGGCCCAAGGGCTGGGCCTTGCCGGGCAGCCTCGCCTACGTCATCTACACCTCCGGCTCCTCGGGAGTGCCCAAGGGAGTGGGAGTCTCGCATGCGGCCATCGCCGGACATTTCCGCACCCTGATCGGGATCTACGGCTTGGGGGAAACCGACCGCTGGCTCCAGACCTCCGCCTGGAGCTTCGACATGTCGATCGAACAGGTCCTGACCACCCTGGCTTCGGGGGCGGCCGTCGTGCTGCCGGACGACGATCTCGACCCCTCGACGCTGTTAAGGAAACTGATCGACCTCCAGATAACGGTCCTCGACCTCACTCCCGCGGTTCTGCTGATCTTGATGCGGGAGGCCGCGGGGAGAATCGCTTCGGACCTGCGCCTGCGACTGATGATTGCGGGCGGCGAGGCCATGCCGCCCGAAGTGGTCCGCCTTTGGCCGGCAACGCCGATGGCCGGGTGCCGGCTGGTGAATGGCTACGGGCCGACCGAAGCGGTGGTCACAGCGACGATGCGCGATCTGTCGGTTGCGGCTCTCCCTGCCAACGCCGGCAGCGTGCCCATCGGCCGGCCCCTCGCCGGCCGTTCGGTCCACGTCCTGGACCGCCATGGGATGCCGGTTCCCCTGGGTACGCCGGGTGAGCTGGTGCTGGGAGGAGTCCTGGCCCGAGGGTATCTGGGCCGGCCCGACATCACCGCCGATCGATTCGTGCCCGACTCATGGAGCGTCGCCCCCGGAGAGCGGCTGTACCTCACCGGCGACCGGGTGCGCTGGCTGGCCTCGGGCGACCTCGAGTTCCTGGGCCGCCTCGACCAGCAGGTCAAGGTCCGCGGCTTCCGCATCGAGCCGGGCGAGATCGAAACGGCGCTTGCCGCTCATCCGGAGGTGGCTTTGGCGGCCGTGGAGGTGCAGGGAGAGGAAGAGGCTCGCCGCCTGGTGGCGTTTCTCGTTCCCCAGGCTGGATTGCAGCTCCCTTCGGCAGCCGGCCTCCGGTCCTTCCTCGCGGCCACGCTGCCCGATTACATGATCCCCGCTGTCTTCGTCGAGCTGCCGTCGCTGCCGTTCACACCCAACGGCAAGCTGGACCGGCGAGCTCTTTCCACGCTGGCGCCGGAGCTCGACGCGAAGGGTGTCTACGTCGCGCCGAAAAACGCCGTCGAGTCGGCGCTGGCGGGAATCTGGGCGGAGGTGTTGCGCCGCGATCGGATCGGGACCGCGGACGACTTCTTCGCCCTTGGCGGACACTCGTTGCTCGCTACCCAGGTCCTATCGCGGGTGCGCCAGACGTTCGACATCGAGCTGCCCTTGCGGCGGCTGTTCGAGCACCCGACGGTGGCGGCCCTTGCGGAAGCCGTCGAGCAGGCCCTGCGCGCCCGTGGGCTGGATCCGGCGACCCCGGAGCGACGGTGGCTGCGCGGAGAGGTACTGGAGAGCCAGCTCAGCTACTGGCGCCGGACCCTTGCTGGCGCGCCGGCCGTGCTGGACCTGCCTGCCGACCGGCCGCGGCCGGCCCTCCGCAGCTCGCCAGGGGCAAACTGCTCTTTCCGCCTGCCGCGGGGTGTGGCGGCGGAGGTGCCGGCGCTCGCCCACCGCCAGGAAGCGACGCCGTTCGCCGTGCTGCTCGCCGCCTTCCTGACTTTGTTGGCGCGCTGGAGCGGCCAGGACGACGTCGTCGTGGGTTCGCCGGTGGCCAACCGCAACCGGCAGGAAACGGAGCCGCCGATCGGCTTTTTCGCCAACACACTGGCGCTGCGCCTCGACCTCGCGGGCGATCCTGAGTTTGCCGTTGCCGTGCAGCGTGCTCACGAGGTTGTGCTGGGCGCGAGCGAGCATCAGGACGTGCCGTTCGAGAAGCTGATGGAGGAGCTGGCGCCGGAGCGCGATCCTCGCCGTACGCCGCCCTTCCAAGTGCTGTTCGCGCTACAGGACGCGCCAGCCGGTGAGACGCAGCTTTCAGGCGCGGTTGTCGAACCTCTGAAGGTCGAGAGAGATTCGCTCAATTTCGATCTCCAGCTGGGCCTGGCGGTCGATGACGAGGGGCTCCACGGCTCCTTCGAGTTCGCCACCGACCTGTTTGACGGCTCGACGATCGAGCGCTTGGCTGAGCGCTTCGCGACCCTGTTGCAGCGGGGGCTTACCAACCCGTCGCTGCGTCTCTCGGAGCTGCCGCTGCTCACCGCCGCCGAAGAGCGGGAAGTGCTCGCCTCCTGGAACCGCACCGCCGTTGCTTGGCCGCGTGAGACGCCTGTCCATCATTTCGTTGCGGCTTGGGCGACCCGCGCCCCGGACGCTGTGGCCGTCGTGGGCGAGGGCGAATACCTAAGTTACGGTGAGCTTGAGATCCGCGCCGAAAGGCTGGCGAGGCGCCTGCGGCGCCTCGGCGTGGGTCCTGAAGCTCGGGTTCCCGTCTTGCTGAATCGCTCGCCGGGACAGATCGTGGCCCTGCTCGCCGTGCTCAAGGCCGGAGGCGCGTTCGTTCCGCTCGATCCGGCGAACCCCTGGGAACGGTTGGCCTGGCAGCTCGCGGATGTCTGGTTGGGTGGCCCGGCGCGCGTGCTGCTGACCGAGGAGCGTTTCGCTGCGGCGCTGCCGACCGAGGGAGCGTTCGTGCTGTGCCTCGACGCGGAGATCGGCGAGGACGGGATGAGCGAGGTGGGAGGGGCGCTCGAGCCTGCGATAGCACCCGACCGGGCGGCCTACGTCGTCTACACCTCGGGCTCGAGTGGCCGGCCGAAAGGAGTGGTCATCACCCACTCCTCACTGGCCAACCTTGTGGCCTGGCACCTTGAGACCTACCGCCTGACGCCGGCCGATCGGTGTCCGCTGCTGGCTGGCCCCGGGTTTGACGCCGCGGTGTGGGAGATCTGGCCGGTCCTGGCGGCGGGAGCAAGCCTGCACGTGCCGGACGAGACCGTGCGCGCCGCGCCGGAGAGGCTGGCGAGCTGGCTCGCCGAGCAGGGAATCACCGTGGGATTCCTGCCGACGCCGCTCGCCGAGGCCGTGCTGGCCCAGCCCTGGCCCGAAAGTACCCGTCTACGGACCCTGCTGACGGGCGGTGACCGGTTGCACCGCGGCCCTCAGCCAGGTATGCCGTTCGTTCTCCACAATCACTACGGCCCGACGGAGAGCACGGTGGTCGCTACCTGCGGTCCCGTAGGAGAAGACACCGGAGTGCCGCCTCCCATCGGCCGCCCCATCGCCAATACTCGAATCTACGTCATGGATCGTCGCCTCTATCCAGTGCCGCCAGGCGTCGCCGGCGAGTTGGCGGTCGGCGGTGCGGGATTGGCGCGGGGCTATCTGAACCGCCCGGACCTGACCGCCGAGCGCTTCGTCCCGGATCCGCTGAGCGCCGAGCCGGGAAGCAGGCTCTACCGAACGGGCGATCGGGTCCGTTGGACGCGGGCAGGTGACCTGGAGTTCCTGGGCCGCAGCGATCGACAAGTGAAGATCCGGGGCCTCCGCATCGAGCTTGGAGAGATCGAAGCGTCGCTGCTGGCACATCCTGGAGTGCGGGAGGCGGTGGTGGATCTAAGCGCAGGATCGAGCGGCCCCCGTCTCGCGGCCTGGGTGGTCGCCAGCAGTCAGCCCCCGGCGCCAGGACTGGTCCAAGAGATCCAGACCTGGCTTCGTGAGCGCCTGCCCGAGGCCATGGTCCCTCGCATTTGGAAAGTCCTGCCGGCGCTGCCGCTCACTCCCAATGGCAAGGTGGATCGCCATTCGCTCCCCCTGCCAGGCCTGGAGCGGAGCGAGGAAGAGTGGGCGGCGCCTCGCACTCCCGAGGAGGCGTTGCTGGCGGAGATTTGGGAAGAGTTGCTGGGGATCGAAAGGGTGGGAATCCGCGACAACTTCTTCGAGTTGGGCGGTCACTCGCTGCTGCTAACCCAGCTTGCCTCGCGTATTCGTCACACCTTCGGCGTCGAGCTGCCCATCCGCCGGTTGGTCGCAACGCCGACGGTGGCGGCTGTGGCGGCGGAGCTGCAAGCTCGCCTCGCCGCGGTGTCCCTGGCCGCGGATCCTTCCGGCCTGGAGGATCTCGCTCCGCCGCCGCTCGTGCCGCTGCCGCGCCCGCTGCCTTCGGAGGTGGAGCTCCCGCTCTCCTTTGCTCAGGAACGTCTCTGGTTTCTCGACCGTTTGGAGCCCGGCAGGTCGCTTTACAACATGCCCGCGGCGGTTCGCCTGCGCGGGGACCTCGCCGCGGTCGCGCTGGGCGCCGCGATCGACGAGGTCGTGCGGCGGCATGAAGCGCTGAGGACGGGGTTCGCCGAGGGTCGTGAAGGCCGGCCCGTGCAGGTGATCACGGCTTGGCAGCCGCGCTCCCTGGCGATCGTCGATCTGTCCGCGCTGCCGTCCGTTACTCGTGACACCGCTGCACAGCGACTCGCCCACGAGGAGGCGGTACGCCCCTTCGAGTTGGCGGCTCGCACGGGGGAATCGACTCGCATGCTGCGTGCCACCCTGCTGCGGCTCGGGGCGCGCGAGCATGTGCTGCTCGCCGCGTTCCATCACGTCGCCTCCGACGGCTGGTCGATCGGCGTCTTTCTCGCCGAGTTGGCGGCCCTCTACGGAGCGTTCGCGGCGGGCCAGCGGTCGCCGCTCTCCGAGCTGCGTGTTCAGTACGCGGACTTCGCCGTCTGGCAGCGGAGGTGGCTGCGCGGAGCGGCTCTGGAGCGCCAGGTCGGCTACTGGCGCCGGGTATTGGCCGGCGCGCCGGCGGTGCTCGAGCTGCCGATAGACCGGCCGCGGCCGGCTGTCCGTAGCTTGCGAGGAGCGCAGTTCTCCTTCCGCTTGCCGACGGGGCTGGCGAGGGAGATGGCGGCGCTCGCCCAACGCCAGGAGACGACGCCGTTCGCCGTGCTGCTCACCGCCTTCCAAACGCTGTTGGCGCGTTGGAGCGGCCAGGACGACATCGTCGTGGGCTCGCCGGTTGCCAACCGCAACCGGCTGGAGACGGAGCCGCTGATCGGCTTCTTCGTCAACACGCTGGTGCTGCGCCTCGATCTCGCAGGCGATCCCAGCTTCACGGCGGCCCTGAATTTGGTCCGAGAGGCGGTGTTGGGCGCCACCGATCACCAGGATTTGCCGTTCGAGAAGCTGGTCGAAGAGCTTGCCCCGGCGCGGGACGCCCGTTACACCCCGCTGTTCCAGGTCATGTTCGCGTTGCAGAACACCCCGTCCATCCAGCCGACTCTCCATGGTTTGACGCTGGAGCCGCTGGAGCTCGACGGCGACCTGGCGAAATTCGATCTCCTGTTGGCCGTCGCCGAAGGCGAGGAAGGGCTCGGCGCCACCTTCGAGTACAGTGCCGATCTATTCGACGCCACGACCATCGAACGCCTGGGAGGACGCTTCGAAATCCTGCTAGAAGAGATTGCAAAGGCTCCCGAGGAACGGCTATTCGATCTGCCACTGCTCTCTCAGGCGGAGCTCCGGCAGGTACTTCGGACCTGGACCGAAACCGCGACATCCTTTCCGCGGGAGGCGTCCCTCCCCGAGCTCTTCGCCGTCTGGGCCGAGCGTACTCCGGATGCCGAGGCGCTCAGCTTCGGTGACGAGATCCTCACCTACCGTGAGGTCGACACGAGGTCCAACCAGCTCGCCCTCCACCTGGCCACCCTCGGCATCGGTGCGGGCAGCCTCGTGGGCGTCTGCCTGGAACGCTCCTCGGCGCTGGTAGTGACCTTCCTGGCGACCGTCAAGACGGGAGGGGCCTACCTACCTCTCGATCCGACCTATCCGGCAGATCGCCTAACTTGGATGGTAGAAGATTCCGGAGCCTCGGCAGTGGTGACCCGTGAGGACTGGATTCCTCTTCTGGCGGCGGCACAAGTGCCCTTGGTCCGGCTCGATGGCGACACTGTGCAGAACTTCGCGCTGGATAGAAGGGTTACCGGCCGGCGGGGGAGCGCCGCCGACCTCGCCTATGTCATGTACACCTCGGGCTCGACGGGCCGGCCGAAGGGGACCGCCGTTCCCCAGCGGGCCATCGTCCGTCTGCTCTTCGACACCAACTACATCGAGCTGGGGCCGGCCGACCGCATCGCTCATCTCTCGAACGTCTCGTTCGACGCCGCCACCTTCGAAATCTGGGGCGCGCTCCTCCACGGCGGCTGCCTGGTGGGCATCGCTCGCGAGGCGGCTCTTTCGCCGTGCGATCTCGCGGTCGAGATCCGGCGCCAGCGGATCTCGACCCTGTTCCTAACCACGGCTTTGTTCAACCAGGTTGCGCGGGAGGCGCCTGAGGCCTTCAGCGGCCTTCGTCACCTGCTCTTCGGTGGCGAGGCCTGCGATCCTCGCCGGGTGCGCGAGGTGCTGGCGAACGGCGCCCCCGAGCAACTCCTTCATGTCTATGGGCCCACGGAGTGCACGACTTTCGCCCTCTGGCACCGCATCACGGTCTTGCCGGAAGCGGCCTCCGTGCCTATCGGCCGGCCCATCGCCAACACCACAGCCTACGTGCTGGACCGCCGGTTCCAGCCCGTCGGTCCAGGTAGCCATGGGGAGCTCTACCTCGGCGGAGACGGCTTGGCGCTCGGTTATCTGCGTCGACCGGACCTCACGGCCGAACGCTTCGTGCCCCATCCCTTCCCCCGTTCGGCGGCCGAGGCGGGAGCTCGCCTCTACCGCACGGGCGACCTCGTCCGTTCCCTGCCGGACGGCATGATCGACTTCCTCGGCCGGGCCGACCACCAGATCAAGCTGCGCGGTTTCCGCATCGAGCTGGGGGAAGTGGAGGCGATTCTCGCGTCGCATCCGGCGGTGAGCGAGGTCGCCGTAATCGTGCGTGAGGCGCTGCCTGGCGACCGGCGCCTGGTGGCCTACGTGGCGGGTGAGGCAGTACCTGTAGCGCGCGAGCTGCGGGCTTTCGTCGCCGAGAGGCTCCCCGAATACATGGTTCCGTCGGCGATCGTGATCCTGTCGGCACTGCCGTTGACGCCCAATGGCAAGGTGGATCGCCGGGCCCTCCCCGATCTTGGCGATACCGGCCCTGATGCCGGCGACTACGTGGCCCCTCGTACCGCTGAAGAGGAGATTCTGGCCGGGCTGTGGTCTGAAGTGCTGGGGGTTTCCAGGGTGGGGGCGAACGACGACTTCTTCGCTCTTGGCGGCCATTCGCTCCTGGCGACTCAGCTCGTGTCGCGCGTGCGCGGTGTCTTCGGTCGCGAGGTGCCGCTGGCTGCCTTGTTCGAATCGCCCACGGTCGCCGGCTTCGCCGAGATCCTGCACAGCGGCCCTGCGAACGCCGGCCTCCAGGCTCCCGCCATCGTGGCGGCTCCGCGCGACGGCGAGCTGCCCTTGTCTTTCGCTCAGGAACGCCTGTGGTTCCTCGACCAGCTGGATCCGGGCGGTTCCGCCTACAACGTGCCGGCGCCGGTACGTCTGCAGGGCGAGCTCGACGTCGCCGCTCTGACCAGCGCCTTGCGGGAGGTGGTACGCCGGCACGAGGCGTTGCGCACCACTTTCTCCGAGTTGGCCGGCCGGCCGGTGCAGCGCATCTCACCGCCGCCCAAGGTTGAGTTGCCGATCGTGGATCTGGCGGTCCTGCCTGGAGACCTTCGCGAGGCGGAGCTGCGGAGGCTCGCGGCCGAGGATGCGCGACGGCCGTTCGATCTGGTCCGGGGGCCCTTGCTGCGGGTGGCTTTGCTGCGCTGCTCCAGCGATGAGGCCGTATTGCTCCTCAACCTGCATCACATTGTGGCGGACGGCTGGTCCGCCGGGGTGCTGGTGCGCGAGCTTGCGGCGCTTTACGGAGCCGCGCTGGCGGGCTCGCCGTCGCCGTTGCCCGAGCTGCCCGTGCAGTACGCGGACTTCGCCCACTGGCAGCGACAGAGGCTTCGCGGCGAGGTGCTGGCGGCCGAGGTGGCGCACTGGCGCTTGGTCCTGGCGGATATTCCTGCCAGCTTGGACCTGACCTTCGACCGCCCACGTCAGGCGGTCTGGAGCGGCCGCGGCAATTACGAGCCGGTCGCCCTTCCGGCGGGTTTGTTTGCCGACCTCGAAACTTTCGGCCGCCAGCATGGGACTACTCTTTTTATGACTGTGCTCGCCGGCTTCCAGGCCCTCCTTGGACGCTACAGTGGCGCCGAAGGTTTGGCCCTGGGCTCGCCGATCGCCAACCGGAACCGCCTGGAGACGGAAGGCCTGATCGGCATGTTCGTCAACACTCTGGTGCTGCGGGCGGATCTGGCGGGGGATCCGGCATTTGGCGAACTGGCGGCGAGAGTGCGAACCGCTACCCTCGCGGCCTACGCCCATCAGGACGTGCCATTCGAGAAGCTGGTCGAGGAGCTGGAGCCGGAGCGGGATCTCGCGCGTAACCCTTTGTTCCAGGTCCTCTTCGTTCTACAGAACGCACCGATGCCGGTGTTGGAGTTGCCCGGCCTGCGTCTGACACCTGTCGAGGGGGAGGGACAGAGCGCAAAGTTCGACCTGACGCTTTCACTGACCTCGGCGGCCGGCGAACTCTTCGGCGGCATGGAGTATGCGACCGACCTGTTTGACGGGGCCACTGTACGCCGCCTTACCGGGCACCTGGAGACCCTGCTGCGGGGCGCCATCGCGGCTCCTTCGGTACGTTTGTCGGAGCTGCCTCTGCTCGCTGCGAACGAGCGCGACCAACTCCTCCTGGAATGGAACGCGACGGCCGTGGCGCGCCCGGCCGAGGCTCTGCTTCATGAGCTGTTCGAAGCGCAGGCTGTGGCGCGCCCGGACGCCGTGGCCCTGATCTGTGGTGAGCAGCGCATCTCCTACCGCGAGCTCGACGGCCGGGCCGATCGCGTGGCTACCCGGCTGACTGCCTTGGGCGTTGGGCCTGAGGTTCGTGTCGGGCTTCTGGCCAGTCGATTGCCCGAGCTGGTGGTGGGCGCACTCGGCATTTTAAAGGCGGGGGGCGCCTACGTACCGCTCGACCCGGCGTATCCGCAGCAGCGGTTGCTCGACATCGTCGAGGATGCCGCCACGCCAGTGGTGCTGGTGGGCGAGGGGCTCGCCGGCCGTCTTCCGGGGCTGGAAGGAAGGGCCATCCCTCTCACAGAGAAAGCCGTCGTCGGCGAGGACGTTGCACCACGAGCTGATCGCTCGCCCGGTCGGGCTCGGAGGCTCGCCTATCTGATCTACACCTCCGGCTCGACCGGCCGGCCGAAGGGAGTGGCCATCGAGCATCGCAGCGCCGTCGAGATGGTGCGCTGGGCAGCCGAGGTTTTCCCGCCTGAGGACCTGACGGGTGTGCTCGCCTCGACTTCGATCTGCTTCGACCTTTCCGTCTTCGAGCTTTTCGTTCCCCTCGCCTGGGGCGGCACGGTGATCCTGGCGGACAACGCCCTGGCCCTGCCGGAGCTGCCGGCACGGGGCGAGGTGACCTTGATCAACACGGTGCCGTCAGCGATGGCCGAGCTGATTCGCCTGGAGGCTGTACCGCCTTCGGTCCGCACGATCAACTTGGCGGGCGAGGCGTTGCGTGGCGCTCTGGTACGTCGCATTGAAGCGTTGGGCGGCGTGGAGCGGGTCCTCAACCTCTATGGTCCCTCAGAGGACACCACCTATTCGACCTGGGCGCTGGTGAAGCAGGGGGAGCCCGCGATCGGCCGGCCGGTCGCCAATACCCGAGTCTATCTCGTCGATCGCCACTTGCAGATTGTTCCACTTGGTGTCGCCGGGGAGCTGTGCCTGGGTGGTGCGGGTCTGGCTCGCGGTTATCTCAACCGGCCGAACCTGACGGCGGAGCGCTTCATCCCCGATCCTTTCGGCCCTGAGCCGGGAGGCAGGCTCTACCGCACGGGTGATCTGGCGCGCTACCGGCCGGACGGCGAGCTTGAGTTCCTGGGCCGCCTCGACCACCAGGTGAAAATTCGTGGCTTCCGCATTGAGCCGGGGGAGATCGAGGCGTTGTTGGCCCGGCATCCGAAGGTGGAGGTGGCGGTGGTCATGGCCCGCCCGTCAGTAACAGGCGACTTGCGGCTGGCGGCCTGGGTAGCGCCGCGCGAGGCCGAGGGTGCGCCGGAGATGGCGAGCGAGCTTCGCGGCTGGCTGCGCGATCGCCTGCCGGGGCATATGGTGCCCACGGCTTGGGTAGTGCTCGCAGCGCTGCCGCTGACGCCCAACGGCAAAGTGGACCGAAAGGCCCTTCCCGAGCCTGAGACGGCGAACCTGGAACCGGCCGAAGGTTGGACGGCCCCCAGCTCGCCCGAGGAGGAGCTTCTTGCCGGGCTTTGGGAGGAAGTGCTGGGTATTGAACGGGTGGGGGCGTTCGACAATTTCTTTGCGCTGGGGGGCCATTCCCTGCTTGCCACGCAGCTTGTCTCGCGAGTGCGCAAAGCCTTTGGAGTCAATCTGCCGCTGCGGGCGCTTTTCGAGACTCCCACCGTTGCCGGGCTGTTGGAGACCGTACGCAACGCCGGGCGAGAGGAAGGGATTCCACCAGTCGTCCCGGCACCTCGCGATCAGCCGCTGCCTCTCTCCGCGGCCCAGGAGCGGCTCTGGTTCCTGGAGCAGTTGGAGCCTGGACGCAGCACCTACGTCATGCCCTCGGCTCTGCGCATCGCGGGGAAGCTCGAGCCGGCCTTGCTCCAACGCGCTCTCGACGAAGTGGTACGCAGGCACGAGACGCTGCGCACCATTTTTCGCACCGAGGAGGGGCGTCCGGTCCAGGAGATCCGCTCCGAGCTCACCTTGCAGCTGCCCTTGATCGAGCTGGGAAAACTCGACGAGATCTTGAAAGAAGCCGAGGCCGAGCGCCTCGCCGCCGCGGAAGCGGGCCGGCCCTTTGACCTCGCGTCGGGTCCATTGCTGCGGCTCACACTGCTGCGGCGGGCTCCCGAGGATCATCTCCTGCTGCTCCAGGTCCATCACGTCATCGCCGACGCCTGGTCGCAGAGCGTCCTGTTGGGTGAGTTGATAACGCTTTATGAAGCGTTCTCCAAAGGTGACGTATCACGTCTACCGGCCCTGCCGGTCCAA
>DATIOS010000267.1:0-4959 GCA_035472915.1 Thermoanaerobaculia bacterium | reverse complement strand
TCGCCCTCTAACCTGCAAACAGCTCCTGGCGGAGCTGCTCGACCGCCAGGGCCATCGTCTCCCGAGCGTGGGCGACCATGGCGGGATGACCCTGGACCAGCGCCAGGTGGTAGCCCTCGTGGAGAGGGACGACGTAGATGTGGAGCGCCTTCTTCTCGATGTGGATCATGCGGGCTTCGCCCAGGTCGTTGCTGGCGAGCAACCGCTCGAGCTGGCGCAGGTAGATGCCCAGGTAGGCGCCGATCACCCGCATTTCATAGGGGCTGAAGTCGGTGCCACAGGCAAGGTCCACGGTCTCGCCGGTGCCGTCCAGGAAGAGGGCACCAAGGGCGTGGTCGTTGTGGGCCAACAGGTTGGCGAGAACGTACTGAAACACCATGCGGGGAGTTTAATACGTCAGCAAGGGTCAGCGCTGGCCGCCGGCTACTTTGGCTTCGACCGGCGGCGTTTCGGTACGCGCCGGACGGGAGGCGCCGGCACGGATTTCACCGGCCTCGAAAGCGCGGAGGAAGGCGGTCACGATCTTGGCGTCGAAGCGGCTGCCGGTCAGGCGGGTAATGGTGTCGACGGCAAATTGCAGGTTGTAAGCCTGCTGATAAGGCCGGTTGGTGGTGATGGCGTCAAAGGTATCGGCCACCGCGACGATGCGGGCGAAGAGGGGGATCTGCTCGCCCTTCAATCCATCCGGATAGCCGCGGCCGTTCCAGGCCTCGTGGTGCGAGCGGATGGCAGGAATCATCTCCCGGAGCTGCTCGAAGGGAGTCATGATCTCCGCGCCCATCACGGTGTGCAGCTTCATCTGCTCATATTCCTCGGGAGCCAGCACGCCCTCCTTGCGCAGGATGCGATCCTCGACTCCGATCTTGCCGACGTCATGAAGCAGAGCGCCGATCCAGATCTTGTGCTGCACGTCCTCAGGAAGCTGCAGGTAGCGGCCGATGGTCCGGCTGACCGAGGCCACGCGTTCGGAGTGGCCGCGAGTGTATGGGTCCTTGGCGTCGATGGCCGCTACAAAGGCGCGCAACGAGCCGATGAACAGCTCGCGGTTGGTCTGCGCGGCCTGCCGGAGTTGGTGCACGTAGGAGGCCACGTGCCCGCTCATGCGGTTGAAGTCCTCGGCCAGATCGGCGAGCTCGAAGGTAAGGCCGTGCATCTCTACTCCGCCGCCGAAGTTGCCCTGGGCAATGTCGTGCGTGGTGGCAGCCAGGCGCTGGATGGGAAGGCTCACCCAACGCGCTCCCAGCAGGGAGAACAAAAGGGACATGCCCACCAACAGCGCCGTCGACAGGATCGCGGCGACGATCATCTTGTTGATGTCGCCGAAAGCCTCGGCGAGGGGTTTCTGCACCACCAATCCCCAACCACTCTCCTGGATATCGCTGACCTGGGCGAAGATGTCGCGCGTTCCCGCCGAGGTCTTGACCCGTTTGGTTGAAGTAAGGGTCATCGGCTTGTTTCTGAACGTCTTCAGGACGTCCGTATCGAGCTCCGCCTGTTTCAGGCCGCCGCCTCCCGACCAAAGGGTTCCGTTCTGGTCGATGAGGAAGACTCCGACTCCCTGCTGCGCAACCTCCTGGGACATCTTTTCAAGGGGGCGGAATTTGAACAACGCCTCCAAGATCAGCTTCGGCCCATCGGCGGCCTTGAGGGCAATGGGAGTTGCCAGGACGACTCGCGGATCGTGGTTCCGTCCCAGGGCCACGAACTGGTATGCGAAGTCCTTGCCTTTCCGCGCTTTCTCGAAGGCCGAATCCATGGCAGCCTGAACTTCGGGAGCGAGGTGCCCCGGACCCAATCCTTCGCCGTTGACGTCGAGCACCCGGATCGCCAGGAGATCGGGGTTGCTGTGCTGGAAGCTTTGGAGTTGCTGACTCACCCACGGCTCCTGCAGACGCGCGGTTGCATCGTCTGGACCGGGAGCGAGAAGCAGGCCGACGCCGAACTGGGAAAGCTGCCGGCGAACCCCAGCCAGATAGGAGTCGACCTCGACCGACAAGGACTTGGCCTCGGCCGTCAGGTTGTCGCGCTCGCTGTTGGCCAGCACCTTCTTGGCCTCCCAGAAGAGCACCCAACTGCTGATACCCAAAGGGATGATCCCCGATAAGAGCAGGGCTACGACGAGGACCGTCCTCAACTTGAGGCGGCGCAGAAGACTTCGACGATTAGGCATGTCTATGAGCTTTGAGAGCTAGTGCGCGTGATTATACCCCGAGCCCGGAGATTTCTTACAAAGCTAAACGGGAAGATCAAGAGGGGCCTCGAGGAAGGCCCGCAGCTCGGTCCGGACCTCCGCCGCCGGAACGTCGCCGGCCATCCGGCCTTCGCCCAGGGTGCGAGGAAGGACCCAGATGAGCCCCGACTCCAGAGCCTTCTTGTCGCGGGCCATGGCGGCCACGAGGATCTCGGGCTCGAGCCGCGGCAACGGCGGCAAACCGAGACGGAGGATCAGGGCGTGGACGCGCTGCGCCGTCTGGCGGTCGAGACCTCGGGAGATAGCAATCCGCAAGGCGAAGAGGATGCCGTAGCCCACGGCCTCGCCATGGCGCAGGCCGGTGTACTCGCAGGCCGACTCGATGGCATGGCCCAAGGTGTGGCCAAAGTTGAGCAGGCGCCGGTCTCCCTTCTCCGTCGGATCGCGCTCTACGACGGCGATCTTGGCGGCGGCGGCGGCGGCGACCACGGGTCCCAGCGCTTCGGGATCTCCTTCGAGCAGGATCTCGATCTGTTCCTCCAGCAGGACGAAGAGGTCGGGATCGAGCAGTGCCGCCATCTTCACCACCTCGACCATGCCGGCCCGCAGCTCCTCCCGCGGGAGGGTGGGGAGCACGGCGGTGTCGGACACCACCCAGCGAGGGTGGTGAAAGAGGCCCACCGTATTCTTGCCGCCGGCGAGGTCGACACCGGTCTTGCCGCCAATCGCGGCGTCCACCTGGGCGAGGAGCGTGGTGGGGAGCTGGACGAACTCGATGCCGCGCAGGAAGCAGCCGGCGGCGAAACCGCCGAGGTCGCCGACGCAGCCGCCGCCGAAGGCCAGAAGCCGGCTGTCGCGTTTGCCGCCCGCGGCGAGCATCTCGTTCCAAAGCCGCTCGGCGGAGGCCACCGACTTGGCCTCTTCTCCATCCTCGACTTCGAGGATCACCCACCGCGCCGCGCACCGCGACAGAGGACCGAGCCGGTCGCCATGGAGCGCCAGGACCCGCGCCGTCGTGACCACAAACGCCGTACGCCCCGCCAGCCACGCCGCAAGCTCCCCGTGAGCGACAGCCAGCGCGCCTTCCCCCACCAGGATCGGCGTAACGCCGTCCGGATGGTTGAGGGTGAGACGGCTGATGTCATCGCCGGCGGCCATGGTCAGGACTCTTTCGCGTCCTCCCGCGACAGGGCGATCCCCAGCTCCTGCAACTGCTTGTCGTCCACCACGGAAGGCGCGTCGGTCATCAGGTCGGCCGCCGAGGCGGTCTTGGGGAAGGCGATGACGTCGCGGATGGAGGGCGCTCCGGCGAGGAGCATCACCATGCGGTCGAGCCCCAAGGCGATGCCGCCGTGGGGCGGCGCGCCGTAGCGCAGGGCTTCGAGGAAGAAGCCGAAGCGACTTTCAGCCTCCTCTGCACTGATGCCCAGAATCTTGAAGATGCGGCTCTGCAGCGCCGTGTCGTGGATGCGGATCGAGCCGCCGCCGAGCTCGGTGCCGTCCAGAACGACGTCGTAGGCGCGGGAGCGGACGGCTCCGGGATCGCTCTCCAGCTTGTCCAGGTCCCGTGGGTCGGGGCTGGTGAACGGGTGGTGCGTGGCAAACCAGCGGCCGGCCTCCTCGTTCCATTCAAGGAGGGGGAACTCGGTGACCCAGAGGAAAGCGTGCTTGCCGGGCGGGATCAGCTTGTAGGCCTTCGCCAATTCGAGACGCAAGGTGCCCAAGGCCGTGGCCGCCACTTTGGCGGGCGCGGCGACGATCAGGGCCAATCCCCCCTCCTCCAGGCCCAGGGCCTCGGCGGCGCCCTGAAGCTCGGCTTCCGTCAAGGCGTTTTTCACCTGAAAGAGGACTTCGCCCCCCTTGCGCCGCAGGGTCAGAACGCCGGCCGCACCCGAACGGCGGGCGCTCTCCGCCCATGCGTCCACTTCCTTGCGGCTGGCCTCGGCGGCGCCCGGCACGGCGAAACCGCGCACCACGCCGCCGGCCGCGACCGTCTCCTTGAAGCCGCGAAAGCCGCTGGCGCCCAAGCACGCCGAGAGATCCACGATCTCCAAGCCGAAACGCAGGTCGGGACGGTCGCTGCCGAAGCGCTCCATGGCCTCGGCGTAGGTCAGGCGGGGGAACGGCTTGGGCAGCTCGATTCCACCCAGCGGAAAAATGCGGGCGAAGAGCTCCTCGATCATCTCGTAGACGTCTTCCTCGCTGGGAAAGGACATCTCCACGTCGACCTGGGTGAACTCGGGCTGGCGATCCGCACGCAGGTCCTCGTCGCGGAAACAGCGGGCAATCTGGATATAGCGCTCGAAGCCCGCCACCATCAGGAGCTGTTTGAAGAGCTGGGGCGACTGCGGCAGAGCGTAGAAGCTTCCCCGCTTGACCCGCGACGGCACCAGGTAGTCCCGCGCCCCCTCAGGGGTCGATTTGGTGAGGATGGGCGTTTCGACGTCGAGGAAACCTCGCTCGTGAAAATAGTTGCGTACCTCGTGCACCACCCGGTCGCGGAGCACGAAGTTCCTCTGCAGCTCGGACCGGCGCAGATCGAGGTAGCGGTAGCGCAACCGTGTGTCCTCGGCCGCTTCGGTCTTGCCGTCGAGGGCGAAAGGCAGCGCCTCGGAGCGCGAGAGGATGGCAGCCCGCTCGGCCACGACTTCGACCTCGCCCGTCGGGAGATCGGGATTGACGTGCTCGGCGCCGCGCCTCGTCACCTCGCCTTCGACCTCGACCACCCATTCGTTGCGCGCCGCCGACAGGGCCGCCGCGACCTCGGG
>DATIOS010000266.1:0-7343 GCA_035472915.1 Thermoanaerobaculia bacterium | reverse complement strand
GCTTCGGGGAGGCTGTCAGGAGAAGCAGAGCGCCGTGAGCTGCGTTGAGCGGCCATGAGATCCCCCCGCGAGTCGTTCCCAAGGAACGTCTTCTATTAAGGATGTTAGGGAGATAGTATGGCACGAAAACTAAAATTGAGCGACCCCTGGGGCGCGCCCTGGCAACCAGGGCGCGCGAGCAGCAGGGCGCGTCAATTCCAGATCTTCTTCCACCAGGGGTCGCCCTCCGCGGGCACCACGGAGCCGGCGGTGAGATTCATTTTGCGGCGGATCTTGTTGACGTCCCAAGCAGTCAAGGAGGCCAGGGTCTGGGCCTCCTGCTCGAGACGCTTCGGCAGCTCCCGGCGGTAGGTCTGGGCCGCCTCGCAGCGGTCGCTCCCCGTCCACGGGTGGCGCAGGATGAAGCGGCCCTGGAAGTTTTCGCGGTCCGCAGTTTCCTGGAACGAGAGGTCCTCGGGGAAATGCGCCGCGTCGTAGCGCAGGTGCAGCCGGGTGAGAAAGACGTTGCGGGCGCCGGACGGATTGTCTCCCCGATCGAGCCAGAAGACTCCCAGTTGTCGCAGCTCGTCCGCGGAGAGCGGGTCGGCGGAGCAGGGATCGCACCAGGCCATGTCCCAGGCGTACTCGAGGAAGACGGTGCGCATGTCCTGGCGCTTCACCTGCTGGCTGAACAGGGACTTGTAGAAGCCGGGAAACTCGTTCTTGACGAAAAGGGGGACCTCGGCGTTCGAGGGGAGGCGGACGGTGCGGTAGTTGGTGGTCTCCACCCGGCCCTTGCGGGTGAGGGCGTAGACGAAAAGCTCCTGCGGGCCGTTGGCGTTGACCATCCCAAGACGGATGGGAAGCATGAACTTGGGGCTCTCGTAGGCCACTTGGATGGGCCGCAAGTAGGTGAAGCCGAGCTTCGATTGCTCCTTGAGGTTCACCTTGGCGACGAAGAACCGCATTCCCTGCTTGAGATAGCCGCCGAGGACGCGCGAGGCGCCTGTGGGGATCCGATACCCGTTTTCGATCAGCCAGGTCTCCAATCCACTGCTCTCCTTGGCCGAGAGGATCAGGATGTCGTATTCGCCGACCGTGTAGCGCGCCTCGATGGTGACGCCCAGGCTGCGGTCACGCGTGGCGCCGCCCATCACGCCTCCCTCCATCTTCATCGCGGCGGCCGGCGCCTGGAGCCTATCGAGGTACCGGTTGCAGGGGTTTTCGTCGAAGTATTCGACGAGGCGCGGCGCCGAATAAGCGTCCAGATGATCGAGCAGCGCCCGCTCGGCGATGTGGATCTGGTCGCGCTCGAGGAAGGTGGGGACGGGGATGACGATGGCGAATTCCTTGGGGTCTCCCTTGAAGTCGTTGGCCATGGTGAGCACCGTGCGGTCGGCGTCCCGCACCAGGACCACCTGGGAAGCCTGATTGAACAGCTTGGTGTCGGCCTTCGCGACGTAAAAGCCGCAGAAGGCGAGGGCGGTGCCGGCGGCGGTGGCCAGGGCGGCGGCGGTCAGCAGCGGGACCAGGAGGCGTTTCATGCGAATCTCCTTTCTCCGAGGAGAGGTTGGACGGCAGCCGTGCCCACGGCGGGTGTCCCCTTCCAGGCGTACCGCGCGCCGGGAAGCAGCCGGTCGAGGAGCGGCACCAGGGGGGAGAGGAAGGCCAGGGACAGGATCAAGCCGTTGGGCCGGTAGAGCACGAATTGGACGCAGCCGGCGCCCAGGGCCACCAGCAGGGCGAAGAGGATGCGGCCGGCCCGGGTGTCCGGAGTGGTCTTCGGGTCCGAAATCATGAAAAATGTGAAGATCAGGAAGGCGCCGCTGGCGAGCTGATGAAGGGGGATCGCCATTGGCTGGCCGAGCCAGAGGGCGCGCCCGAAGAGGATCGCCAGATAGAAGGTCAGGAAGGCGTAGGTGACGTCGCTGCGGGCGGCGCGGTTGACCACTAGGCCGCCGAGACAGGCGACGAAAAAGCCAAGGAACGCGGCAGACCCCCACTGGCCGGGGGAGACCCACACCTGGCCGGTGGCGAGCATGAGCGCCACGATCCCGAAGTTGGTAGGGTTGAAGACGTGCTTGCCGCGGATGCGGAGCAGGAACTTGCTGCCGATGGTGACCGCGGCGGCCAGGATCGCGAGGAGGGTGGAGCCGGTACGCAGCAGGAGGCAGAGGGAGAGGCCGGAGATCAGGGCGCTCTTCGGGTCGAAGGCTGGGAAGTGCCAGAGGCGGGTGCAGAGGAGTTGGGTGAGGAGGGCCGTTCCCAGCAGGAGCAGGGCCCGGCCGGCGCCGATCTCGAAATCCAGACGGAAGACGCCGTAAACTAGCAGAGAGGCGAGGACGAGGATCTGGTAGATGCGAGGGTCCTGCAGCCAGGCTCGAGGGGCATTCATCGCTCGGGTCCTCCGCGGGGGCAGTGGGACGGCTTACGTAGGCCTGCCCTCTCTCATTTGGACACGTCGAGCCCGGAAAAGAGAACCTCGCATCGGTCCTCGGCTGGGCTGCAACGGTTTCGACGGCCTCAACGGTCCGGCGGCTTGGGCCGTATAAGAGAATAGACGTATTGCAAATCCCGGGTCCGGGGAAGGGACGTAGCGATGGTGAAATCAGCAGGCTTCACGAGGGGAGCTCTCGCCGGGCTCTGTCTGGCCGCTTCGGCGGCTTGGGCCGGACCGCTACCGCAGGGGGCGCCGTTCCGCCTCAGCTCGTGTCCGGATTGCCGGCAGACGGTACCGGCGGTGGACGGCCAGAAGACGAGTGCCTTCTTGACCGTCTGGGAGGGGACGAACGCCGCCGGCGCGCAGAGTGTCAACGGCAGGTTCTTCACCCCCACCGGCACGCCACAGGGAAACGACTTCTCGATGGCTCAGGAGGTGACTCCGGATCGGTACGACGGAGCGGTGAGCCACGACAAGAAGGGAAACTTCATCGTCGTCTGGTCTTCCGTCGACGACGGTAACAGCGACATCATGGCCCAACGGTTCCAGGCCAACGGCGCCAAGCTGGGAGCCGCGTTCCAGGTGAACGTCGACGATCCGGCGGCGCTCACGGTGCCGGTGGATTTCAATCCGGTGGTGGCGCCGATGACCGACGGCGGATTCATCGTGGCGTGGATGAACCTGCTGCCGGACGGTAACGGCACCCAGGGCACTACCCCCCAGGTGCTGGCGCGGCGCTTCACGGCTGCCGGGGCGCCGGCTGGGGCGCAGGTCAAGGTGAGCTCGGGGCTGGTCAAGGGCGACCGGCCGGCGATGTGCGTCGACACCTCCGGCCGGCCGGTGATCGTCTGGACGACCGTGGATGCCTTCCGCCCCTTCCAGTCCAACCTCAGCGGCGTTTCCATGCGCCAGCTGTCGGCGAAGGGGGTGCCCCTGGCCACCGAGACGGTGGTGGCCCCGCCGACGGCGCAATCCGTGCGTCCCGCCGTCTCCTGCGGCAACGGCAGCACCTTCGTCGTCGTCTGGCACAGCGACGTGGCGCCGGCGGTGGATCACACGGACATCCTCGGCCTGCGCTTCAGCAACAAGGCCCGTCCGGTGGGAGCGAAGTTCGTGGTCAACACCACCACGACGAGCTACCAGAGGAACCCGGCGATCTCCCACGACGCGTCCGGTAACTTCGTGGTGGTCTGGCAATCCGATCTGGGATCGAGGGTGGGGATCTTCCTTCGCCGCTATACCAACAAGGGAGCTCCCACCGGTCCTGACCTCGAGGTGGCGTCGAGCGCGCCCACCGCGGTGGCCCCAGCCAATCCCGCGGTCTCTCACCTCGGTACCAAGGGCAACTTCGTGGTGGTCTGGCAGGCTGGCTCGCTGGGTGGGATCTTCGGCGAGCGCTTCACGCCCTAGAGACGCCTGTAGCAGGATGGAGCGGCGTTCGTCCTGCCACCAGGGCGGTGACGGCTGCCGCTCCCGCTCTCTTGAGCGTCTCGGCCGCGGCGTCGAGCGTCGCGCCGGTGGTGGCGACGTCGTCGACCAGCAGGAGATGGAGCCCGCGGATCTCCCAGGGCCGCGGTACCCGGAAAGCCCGCCGCAGGTTGGCGAGCCGCTGCGCGCGGCCGAGGAGGCTCTGGGGCGGCGTGGCCCGGCCGCGGGAGAGGACCGGATCGAAAGGAAGTCCGAGGAGGCCGGCGAGGGGGCGGGCAATCCGCTCCGCCTGGTTGTAGCCGCGAGTCAGGCGCCGGCGCCAATGCAGGGGCACGGGAACGACGCAGTCGATTGGGTCGAGCCCTTCGATTCTCGAGCCAAGCTCTGCCGCGAGGGCCGCGGCCAGATGGCGGCCGAGATAGTCCAGCCGGCGAAATTTGAGCGCCTGCACGACCGCGTCCAGAGGCGGTCGATAGCTCCACAGTGCCAGCATCCGGTCGAAGGCCGGCGGCGTCTGCCGGCAGGCCCCGCAGCGATAGCCGGCGGGCAGGGCATAGGCTTCGCCGAGCGGTAGCGCGCACACCGAGCAGGCCTGCGCGGGGAGCCGCGCCAGACCTCCCCGGCACGCTCCGCAGAGGCCGAGGGCATTCCCCCTGGCGGCAAGGGCTTGCCCACAGCCCAGGCACGGGGCCGGCAACAAGGCGTGGACCAGCCGGTCGAGCAGACTCCAGGGTGGCGGCGCAACGCCGGAGGGCTCTGGTTCGTATACGGAGTGGGTCATGGGATCGCGACGTCCCTCCGGGGAGAACGAAACGAGAAGCTATACTCTCAGCAACCGGGTGGTCCAGGGGGGAACCGGGCTCCGGACCGCAGCCATCGAGACACAACCGCCGCAAAGGAGGGGATCTTGACGCGACACCACCGCCTGCTGGGCAGGCTCCTGCTGATTGGAGGCCTTCTCCTGCTTCCCGCCGCCGCCGGCGCGCAGGAGCTTTATACCTATACCGTGGGTCTTCTCGGCGGCGTCGGCGGCTCGTTGGACGCCGATCCCGGGGGCAGCTTCACCAACAAGAGCTTCCAGCTCAACCTGGGAATGGTCACCGAGCCCCACACGCACCTGATCTTGCGGACGGGAAAGTTGTCCCTGGATCAGGACAGCCTCTTTGGCTCGCTGCGCGACGCCGAGCTCGACTACGTGACCATTGGCGGTGAGTACCGGGCTCGGCAGTCCGTCTGGGAGTCGGGGCTCTATCTGGCCTTGGGTGGCTACCGGCTGAACGGTACCGACGCCTTCACGGGCAACGACCGCACGGAGACCTCCGTCGGGCTGGCCCTGGGAGCCACCGGTGAGCTGCCGGTCAATCGCCATCTCGGTCTTCTCGCCGAGGTCTCGGGACACTACATCCACTTCCGGGACGAACAGTTCTTCGCCATGGCGCACGTGGGCGTCGCACTCCACTTCTAGGGCGAGAGAAAACGGGGCCGCTGCCACGCCGCAGCGGCCCTTTTCGTGAATCAGGTGCCCGGCGTCCGGAGGGCGGCGGTCGAGGGACGCGAGCCCTTGAGCCGTGCCTGGATCTCCTGGCGCAGGGGGGCGGCGTCCCAATCCGTCATGCCGACGAACTTCCTCACCACCTGGCCATTGACGACGAGGTAGGTTTCCGGGAGCTGGCTGGTGCCGTAGCGGTTGGCCACCTCCCAGTTGGGATCGAAGAGCACCATGTCGGAGCCGCGGCCGAGGAAAGCCCGGACCTTGCTGTTGGAGTCGGACACGGCGACCATCAGGACCGAAAAGTCCTCGTGACCGGCGAAGTCCTTGGACAGGCGCTGCAGGGCCGGGATTTCCTGGATGCAGGGCGGGCACCAGGTAGCCCAGAAATGGACCAGGGTGACCGGGGCGAGGCGCGGACCGATGGTGGCCGCCTGGCCGGTGGCGTCGTAAAGGAAGCCTCCCGGCTCCTTGAAGGTCGCGGTGCTACGAGGCCAGAAGAGCGCCGCCAGGGCGCAGACGGCCAAAGCCGCCAGCCCCAGCTTGGCGGGCATGCCGAGGCGCGAGCTCGCAGGGGGGGCCGCGGTCTCAGGCGGCACCGGTGCGGTGAGTTCGGAAATGGAATTCATAAAGTCGCTCCCGTGTTGAGAAGCCCGGGCCAAGCTGTGGCCCAACTCCTCGATCCTCTAGAATAGCGCACGGACCCGACAACTTTGCAAAATTTCGCAGAACGCCGTGCCGCCGACCCCCGGCGGGCTTTCCTGGTGGGCCTCGTCCTGCCGGGCCAGCCGGTCTACGTCGTCGAGGAGCATCTCGACGAGCTGGCGCAGCTTGCCGACACCGCCGGCGCGAAGGTCACCGGCCGCGCCATGCAGGCCCGCAAGGCGCCGGATGCCGCGACTTTCGTCGGCCACGGCAAGGCGGAAGAGATCAGCGTCGCCGCCCGCGAGCTGGGCGCCGACCTGCTGATCTTCGACGACGATCTCTCCGGCAGCCAGGTGAAGAACCTCGAAGAGCTGACTAAGCTCGCGGTCATGGACCGCAGCTCCCTGATCCTCGACATCTTCGACCAGCGGGCGCGCAGCCGCGAGGCGCGCACGCAGGTGGAGCTCGCGCGTCTCAAGTACTCGCTCCCTCGATTGACGCGGAAGTGGAGCCATCTCTCGCGCCAGGGCGGCGGTGTGGGCATGCGCGGTGGCGAGGGTGAGAGCCAGCTCGAGCAGGACCGGCGAGTGTTGCGCTCCCGCATCCGGCACCTGGAAGACGACCTCGAAAAGATCGAGCGTACCCGCAAGGTGCAACGCCACGGCCGCTCTGGCGCGCCCACGGTGGCGCTGACCGGCTATACCAACGCCGGCAAGTCGACCCTGTTCAACCGCCTCACGGCCGCCGGCACGCTGGCGGAGAATCGCCTTTTCGCCACGCTCGACGCCAAGCTGCGCCGGGGTTCCGTCGAGGGAGCCAGGACCGCGGTCTTCGCCGACACGGTCGGCTTCATCCGCAAGCTGCCTCACCACCTGGTCTCCTCGTTCCGCAGCACCCTGGGGGAGGTCACGGCGGCGGACCTCGTGCTTCACGTCATCGACCGTAGTCACCCGCGCTGGGAAGAGCAGGCTGCCGTGGCCGAGCAGGTGATGGACGAGCTCGGCGTCGACCGTGAGCGGGTGGTGAACGTCTACAACAAGACCGATCTCGTGCCGCTGGACGAATCGCGCAACGGCCAGGCGCTCTGGGTGTCGGCCGTAACCGGCGAGGGCATCCCCACCCTCAAGGCCGAGCTGGCCCGCCGGCTGGGCTTCGACAAGCTCCGGCAGGATTCGGCGCAGGAGATCGTTCCGGGTCTCGTTTAATCCTGCCGTCCGGCCGTTCATTTTCGAACAGCTCCGTTCAGCGCCGAACGGTCCCGCCTCCTGGTCAAGCAAATCAAATCTAGATAATTCAACAACTTAGCCTCTGGCACACAGCTTGCCCTTTCAGCTCTCCGACCGAGGGAGAGCGAACATGGAC
>DATIOS010000265.1:0-4657 GCA_035472915.1 Thermoanaerobaculia bacterium | reverse complement strand
GCGACGAAAACTCCACGGCCGGACGAATGATAACGGCGCTGAACTCACCGGCGCGGCTCCCAGAAGCCCTCCTCCATCGCTTGGAGGCAGATGGTCAGCAAGAGCAGAAGAGGGCCGCTCGCCGACTGATCGATCAGCCGGTTGAGACAGTCGAGGCTCGTGGGATCGAACCAGTGGAGGTCTTCGATCAAAAGGATGAGAGGCTGCCGCTCCGCCATCGCCAGCACCCACGCCGCTAGCGCCTCCAGCGTCCTCTCCCTCTGCCGTTCAGGGGACAGAGGTGGAGCGGGATGGCGTTCGTCGAGCGGCAGATCGAGGAGCGGGGCGAAAAGCGGCAAGGCGTCCGTCAGCCCGACCTCCCCCAGCGCGGCAGCAAGCTGGTCCAGCGGCGAAGGCCCCTTCGGCCGGAGGAGCAGGGCCTGGCGGAGCAAACTGACGACCGGCTGGAGAGGAGAGCCCTGGGTGTAGGGAGTGCCGAAGCAGGTCCACCATTGCGCCGTGCTCTGCTCCAGGCGCTCCCGCAAGGCGAGCACCAGGCGCGATTTTCCGATCCCGGCATCGCCGCTGATCAGAATCACCTGTCCATTTCCCTCGCGGGCCAGGCTCCAACGGCTCAGGAGCAGCTCCAACTCCTGCTCGCGGCCCACCAAGGGGATTAAACCCGCAGAGCTGACCTCATGCGAATCCAGGGGCTCCAGCGCCTGGTGGGGAATCAGCGGTGCGGCGAGCCCCGGAATCTGGACGGCAGGCAAAGCCGCGAGAGCGAAGCTCTTGCCGATCAGGGAAGAGGTTGCGGGGCTCACGATCACCTGGCCTGGCTCCGCCAGCGCCTGGAGATCCATCGCCAGATCGAGGGTCGACCCCAGAGTCGGCTCCTGACCTTGTGGCGGCACGGCCACCACCGCCGAGCCGGTATGGATACCGACCCGCAGCGCCAGGAAGATCGGCTGCCCATGGTCCGAGCCGGCGCTCATCTGCGCCACCTGATCCACCAGGTCGAGAGCCGCGCGGACCGCCCGCCAGGCGTTGTCCTCATGAGCCTGGGGATAGCCGAAGACGATCAACATTCGATGGCCGCCCAGAGCGCTTCCAACGTAGCCTTCGTAGCGCTTCGTCACCACATCCGACAAGGCGCGGAGCCGGGGGATGAGCTCTTGGAGAGCTTCGGGGTCGAGCTCCTGTTCAGGTCCTGAAGGCCTGTCCGTGCTCACCAGCTCGCAACACACCACCGTCACTTGCCGGCGCTCGCTGGTCGGGTGGGAGGATGGCTTGACGGTGCTTTCGGGCGCCAAACCGGTCCCGGTTGAAACCAGACTCCGGCTGAGCAGGTCGCGGATCTCCAGGGCCAGTGTGGAAAGGTGCTTTTCAATCTGAGGCTTGCGGCTTTCCGAGAGCGTTCGGCCATTTCCGGGCCGGCCTTGGAGGCCAACGAGCCAATCGACGGCCTCCCAGGCGCAGGGATGCACGAACACGGGGATGACCCGCAGGCCCTCGGTGCGCCGCCTTTCGAGCAACCGCGGAACCTCGGTGCCGCGAATGAACGCCGAGTTGAGGAAATCCTTGGAGATCAGAAGCACCGCCACCGCCGCGCGGTTCATGGCTCCTTCAATCTCCGGCAGCCACGCCCCCCCGGCGTCGATACGCTCGTCGTCCCAGACCGCCAGGTCGCCCTCGGCCTCCAGGACTTTCAGATGGCTGACGACGCGGTCCTTCCAGCCCTCATCCTGACGGCTGTAGCTGATGAAGACCGTGGGGCGGCCGGGAGCATCCTCAGTTGTCGGCATTCAAAAGCAGTATAGCCGTTTTCACGAGAGCCCCGTCGACCGCCGCGATCGAGACCAGATCTAGTACTGTCCGGGCATGGATACCGAGGAGACGAAGTACACGCGTGTCGAGTACGAGCGCCGGTTCCTCGTTTCACCGCAGGCGGACTGGCGGAGCGTGGTCGAACCGTACTCGAAGACCTTCGAGGACAAGTACCTCCAGCCAGGAAGACTTCGGCTGAGGATTCTGACCGACTCGGACACCGGCCGGCGGCTCATCAAGCTGACGAAGAAGTACGAGTCGGACTCTCCGTACTTCCAAAAGATCGGTCGAATTCTCCTGTCTCCCAACGAGCACACGCTCTTCGATGCCCTACCAGGGTATCGGCTCCAGAAAACACGTTATTACCATCTCGATCGGGGCCGGGTGTTTTCGATCGACGTCTTCGAGGGCGACTTGGACGGGTTGGTCCTCTGTGAAACCGAGGCAGAGGAGCTAGACGAGCTGATGTCGATCCAACCTCCGGCGTACGCGAGGCACGAGGTCACGGAAGATCCATTCTTCACCGGTGGCAACCTCTGCCGAACGACGCGCACCCAACTTCTGCAGAAGCTTTCGATCAGCGAAATTTGACGAGAAGCAGCGGATAAAGCGATAGAACGGCAGCGCAAGCGCCTAGTTGCGAGGTTGCTAGCCGGCGCCGGGCTTGAGGTAACGGCGCATTTCCTGCAGCGTCATCGGACCCAACCGAACCCGAAGGGCCGTGGGCTCTCCGGCCGGGCTTTGGCGAAAGGTGATGAAAAGAGTATCGCCGGTGCGGAGATCCGACAACCGCAGCGGCTTTCCCTGCTCGTCCCGGTAGACGGTCTGTCCGTTCACCTGCATCAGGAGGGTGACCTCGGTCGGCCGCTTGAGCACCATCCTGCCGAACTTTGAGTCCACCGAAGAGAGAATGAAGAACTCCTCGCGGTCACCATCCGCCGCCGCCGGCAAAGACGTCGCGGCGAAAAAGGCGAGAAGCGCGACGAGGAGGCGAAGCATCGAGGTGCGGCCCGTCATCTCGGCCTCCCGCCGCCCGCCTGACCCGGGGGCCTCGGCGATTTAGAACCGCCCTTCGCGGCGCCCGCGGCCATGGCTCCCGTCACCAGCAGGTCGCCTTCCTTGAGATTGCCCTGAACGAGCTCCGTGTTGGCATAGTCGGAAATGCCGACCTTGACCGCCACCGGTTCGAGCTTGTCATCTTTCATGAGCTTCCAGACCACCTGCTGGCCGCCGATGTGAGAAGTCCGCGCGGCGTCCGGAATGGCGTTCCGCCGATAGAGGGGCTCCAACTCCGCCAACGGCACGTCGGGCGTGTACGTCAGCGCGGCGTTGGGGATCTCCAAGACGTTTTCGGCATGGCCGGTCGGGATCGTGACGTACGCCGTCTCACCCGGCAGGAGACGTTCGTCGGGGTTTTCGAAATCGATCACCGTGTCATAGGTGACGACGTTCTGCACGATGTAGGCGTTCAGGCGGATGGCGCTCACCCGGCCGTGGAACACCTCGTTGGGAAAGGCGTCGACCTGGAAGGTGGCGTCGCCGCCGACCTTGATGAAGCCGGTATCCGACTCGTCCGTCTTGGCGTAGACCTGCATGCGCTTCAGGTCCTGGGCGATGGTGAACAGGTTGGGGGCCTGGAGGGAGGCCGCGACGGACTGGCCGACGGTAACGTTCTTGGCCACCACGGTGCCGTCGGTGGGGGAAACGATCGTCGTGTAGCGCAGGTTCGCTTCCGCCTCCTGCAACGCGCCCCGCATCGCCGCGACCTGCGCCCGCGCCTGCTCGACCTGCGCCAACGCCTCCTTGTACATGGCCTGCGCCTGGTTCACCTGCGCCTTGGCCGCCCGGGTGGAGGCCTCGGATTGCTCCAGCGTCGATTGGCTCAAGTCGCGCTGATCGACGGGGATCAGCCCCTGGCCGAAGAGCTTGGCGAGACGTTGGGCGTTGGCTCGCGCGTAGCCGGCGTCGGCCTGCATCTTGGCGACGTTGGCCTCATCCGTTTCGATCTGCGCCAAGCCGGAGCCGAGGCTCGCTTGAAGGTGGCGCTCGTTCGCCTCGGCGCTCGCCAGATTGCCGCGCGCCGTAGCCACCTGCGCTTCGTAAACGGCGGGATCGATTTGAGCCAGGACCTGCCCGGCGCGGACGCGCGTGTTGAAGTCTGCGAAAACGAGCTTCACGGTCCCCGAGACGTAGGAGCCGACCGGCGCCGTGGTCAACGGATTGATGGTCCCCGTGGCCTCCACGGTCGAGGTGAGGGAGCCGCGCTGCACCGGGGCCGAGAGGTATTGCGGCGGCTGCGACCTGCCCTCGATCCAGAAACCCAGGAGAAGGATCGTGGCAAGCGCCGCGGCGGCGAACAGAACGATTCGCCGCGGCAGGCGCGCCAGGCGGAAATCTTCGGCGCTGGACATGGGGGTATCATAACCAAACGATGGACCTCGGCACTCTCCTCCCCGAAGCCTTGGGCGCCATGGCGTCCAACAAGCTGCGCACGGCGCTGACGATGCTCGGCATCACCATCGGCATTGCCGCGGTCATCTGCACCGTCGCCATCGGCGAGGGCGGTTCGAATCGGGTCCGCGAGCAGTTCCAGGGCCTGGGCGACAACTTCATCTGGATCGAGGCGGGCAGCCGGAACTTCCAGGGCGTGCGCACGGGCTCCGGCAATACCAAGACCCTGAGCGTGCGGGACGTGCAGGCGATCCGCGATGCCATCCCGCTCATCAAGAACGTGGCGCCCAACGTCGACGCCCGGGTGCAGGCGGTCTACGGCAACCAGAACTGGTCCACCGGCTACCGCGGGGTCTCGCCGGAGTACCTGGCCATCCGCCGCTGGACGGTGGCGAAGGGC
>DATIOS010000264.1:0-6534 GCA_035472915.1 Thermoanaerobaculia bacterium | reverse complement strand
ACAAAATAGGTCACTCGTACCTGAGCGCGAGGATCGGGTCGATCCGGCTCGCGCGGTGCGCGGGAATGAGTCCGGCGAGCGCGGTAGATGGCGAAGATCTTCTCCGACTCGCGCGAGTAGCGGCGGAAATCGGGGGGAATGAAGATGGCGTCCGGGCACAGGCGGCGGGCGCGCGAGGAGGGCATGGCGGAGTGGACGCCGAATTTCCGCACCTCGTAGCTCGCGGCGGCGACCACGCCCCGGCTCTCCGGCCGGCCGCCGATGATCACCGGCAGGCCGCGCAGCGACGGATCGTCCCGCATGTGCACGGCTGCATAGAAGCAGTCCATGTCGCAGTGCAGGACGCGCCGGCTCTTTTCCGGTTCATCGCGCACGAGACGTAGCTTAGCGCGAAACCCGCCGCGTTTGCGCCCCTCGAAAAAGGAGAAGAAGAAGCAATCGTTTTCTCACGAAACTGTAGCCTCAGGCTGCCCGCTGCTGGATCGGTCGGCCTTCGTGGCGATAAAATGGATAGGCTGTAGCCAATTGCAAGACTCCCACGGCCATCGGGTCCATCAGAGAGAGGCCGGAGCGAGCGCCGTGAAACCGCCCAGACAGAAGAACGAATGAGGCACGCCCTCCCTTTCCGCCGCAGCCGTGTCGCCCGCTGGGCGTGTGTTTTTCTCGCCGCTGTCCCCTGTGGCGCGGAGACGGTTCCGCCGGCCGCACCGCTCCTCCACGACGGCTTCTCCCAGGACTGTGAGATTCGTGGCGGAGAAACCCAGAGCTATACCGTCGAGCTCCAGGCGGGTCAGTTCCTGCGCGTCACGGCGCGCGAGAAAGGGATCGACTTGGAGGTCCGGCTCCTCGACCCGCAGGGAACCCTGGTGGCCGCGGCCGACAGCGCCGGATTTCCTCCGCCACAGGAGACCGAGGATCTTGCTGTCGTAGCCGAGCATGCCGGCCCCCACCGGCTGCTGATCGTCGCCTCGCGCCAGCAGGACTCCGGCCACTATCTCCTCCAGGTCGAGGGGCCGCGAACGCCGAGGCCGGCGGATCAGACCCGAGCCGAGGCGGTACAGGCCACTTGGAGGGGAATGTCCGAGTCCAAGGACGGCGACGATGGGAAACTCCTCGCCTTGGAACGCGCCAGCATTTTATGGAACAAACTCCTAGAGCGCCAGAAGGAGGCTCAGGTCCTCTATATCCTGGGCCGCACCCATGACCAACTCGGACACTTCAGTGATGCCGCCGAGGCCTATCAGCGCTCCGAGGCCGTGTGGGCTGAACAGGCCGGCCCTCAGAGTCGCGCCTGGGAGGCGCGGGTGCTCCATGCCGCGGGGCTGGCTCTCAGGCAAGCCCGACGGCTCGACGAGGCTGCCACCTGCTACGAGAAAGCCTTGGCCATCACGCAGGAGATCGGCGACGAGAGGGTGGAAGGGGCCGTACTCGGCAACATGGGTGCGCTGGCCGCCGAAAAAGGCGAGGCGCGCCGGGCGATCGATCTCTTGCTCCGGGGCCTGGAGCTTGCGCGCAAGACCAAGGACGACAAAACCGAATCAGGAATCCTGGCCAACCTGGCTCTCGCCTACCAACTCGTCGCCGAGAACCAGAAGGCCGCCCAGTATCAGGAAGAGGCCCTGATCCTTGCGCGTAAGCGCCATGACTCCAGACTGGAGGGACTGGTCCATAACAACCTGGCCGATCTCTATAGCGATCTCGGCGACTACGACAAGGCGCTCAGCCACTGGCTGGAGGCCCTCAGTTTCGCCCGCATCGCCCACGAAGAGATCAGGGAAGCCAGGACGCTCAACAATCTGGGCACTGCCTCTTTGCGCCTGGAACGGTTCGAAGACGCCGGCCGGTACCTGGAGCAGGCGCTGGTGCTGGCTCGTGCGCTCAGGGACGTCGAGACCGAGGTCATGACCCTGAGCAACCAGGCCTTCCTGGCTCTAAAGACCAAGCAACCGGCCCAGGCGTTGGAGCCGGCACAGCAGGCTCTGGCGTTGGCAAAAGGCACGGGGGAACCGGAGGCCTTCGCCCATTACGTCCTGGGTTGCACCTATCGCGACCTGACGAGATGGGAAGAGGCGCGGAGGGAACTCAAGACGGCCGAGGAAACCTACCACCTGCGAGGTCAGCTGTTGAGGGAGGCCGACATCGCCCTCGCCCTGGCGCGGGTGGCGCGCGGCAGCGGCCAACTGGACGACGCCCTCGCTGGAGTCCGCTCAGCTCTCGCCCTCGTCGAGTCGGCGCGTTCCCGCGTCGTCAGCCAGGATCTCCGGGCCTCCTTCTCCGCCGCGCGGCACGACTTCTACGATCTCTTAATCGACACCCTGATGGCCCGCGACCTCCCGGCGGAAGCTTTCCAGGCGAGCGAACGGGCCCGCGCCCGCATCCTGCTGGAGGTTCTGCACGAATCCGAGACGGACGCACTGCAAGGGGCCGACCCGGCGCTCGTGGAACGCGAGCGCAGCCTGCGGGACGAGATCAATACCCGTGAATCGCGCCGCATCGACTTGCTGAAGCAGAGGAGCCCCGACCCGGCCGGCCTTGCCGCGGCCCGCAAGAAGATCGACGAGACCTTCGAGGAGCTGCAGCGGGTCGAAGCGAGCCTGCGAGAGAGCAGCCCGCGCTACGCGGCCCTCACTCAACCTCAGCCGCTGACGGCGGCGGAGATCCAGGCCCAGATTCTCGACGGCAAGGCCTTGCTCCTCGAATACGCGCTCGGCGAGAAGGCGAGCGTCCTCTGGTTGGTGGGGCCCGGCACGATCGAGACTTTCAAGCTCCCCGGCCGCGAGCGGATCGAGTCGGTGGCGCGGCGTTACTACGAGCTCGTGACCGCCCGCAACGGCCAGCGAGCCGACGAAAGCGTTTCTGACTGGAAGCTCCGGATCGTCGATTCTGACCGGCAGGTCAAGCACGTCGGATTGGAGCTTTCCAACCTGATTCTGGCGCCGGTGGAGAAGCGGCTGGGCAGACGGCCACTCCTCATCGTCGTGGAGGGAGCCCTGCAGTACGTTCCCTTTTCGGCTCTTCCCCTTTCCGCCTCCGACTCTCCCCTGGTGTCGCGACACGAGGTCGTCACCCTACCGTCGGCCAGTGCACTGGCGGCGCTGCGCCGCGAGCTGAAGGGCCGCAAGCGCGCCCCTCACGAGCTCGCGATCTTCGCGGATCCGGTTTTTCAGGCCAGCGACCCGCGGCTCAAAGTAGCTCTTGGCCCCCTGGGCCAGACAGATCACCCCGTCACTGCCCTCCAGCCGGCCAGGCTCAGGAGCGCGCCGGAGCCGGAAGCCGGCCGGGAATCTGGAATCGACGTCTCGAGCCTCCCGCGCCTCCCATCTTCGCGGCGGGAGGCGGAGGCCATCGCCGCCTTGATACCGTCCGGCCAGGTTTTCAAGGCCCTGGGCTTCGCCGCCACGAAGGCCGCGGTCACCGGTGGCGGCTTGGATGACTTCCGCAAGCTGCACTTCGCCACCCACGGAGTGCTCGACAGCCGGCACCCGGAGCTTTCGGGGCTGGTGCTCTCGGAATACGATCAGCGCGGCCAGCAGCAGGATGGAGTCCTGCGGCTCAACGACATCTACAATCTGCATCTCGACGCCGAGCTGGTGGTGCTCTCGGCCTGCCGCACGGCCCTCGGCAAGGAGGTGCGGGGCGAGGGCTTGATCGGGCTGACGCGCGGCTTTATGTACGCCGGCGCCGCCCGCGTCCTCGCCAGCCTCTGGAGCGTCGAGGACCAGGCCACCGCGGTGCTGATGAGCAAGCTCTACCGCGGCATGCTGCGCGAAGGACTATCTCCCGCGGCGGCCCTGCGGAAAGCTCAGCTCGCGATGGCAGCCGACCCAAAGCGGAGATCTCCCTACTTCTGGGCCGGCTTCTCCCTCCAGGGAGAGTGGAGGTGACGCGCGGCGACGGCGACACCAAACTGCCAGGGAAGGCTTCGGGCCTCACCCGCGAGAGCTTCGAAATCCTCCTGGCGCAACTCGATCCGGACCGCGAACGCGCGGGCCAGCGCTACGAGACCATCCGCTCCAAGCTGATCCGCCTCTTCGAGTGGCGGGGCTGCACCGCTCCAGAGGATCTGGCGGACGAGACCATCAACCGCGTGGCTCGCCGCATGGCCGAGGGCATCGAGCTCCATTCGGCCGATCCCTATGGCTACTTCTGCGCCGTCGCCCACCTGGTTTTCAAGGAGGTGCTGCGCCGCGCTTCGCGAGAGCACCGGGCGCTCGATGCCCACGGCGAGCTGCTTCTCCCAACGGCCCTCCCCGTGGTGCCCGACGAGGAGCCGGGAGACCGCCGGCTCGACTGCCTCCGCCGGTGCCTGGTGGCGCTGCACGCGGATCAGCGAGAGCTGGTGCTCAAGTACTACCAGGGCGAAGGCAACATCCGCAACCGCAGGGCCCTCTCGGACGAGCTGGGCATCCCCATGAACGCGCTCCGCATCCGCGTCCACCGCGTACGCCGCCGGCTGGAAGGCTGCCTCGACGATTGCCTGCACCGCCTGGACGTCTCTCACTCGTGAAATGTTTTCGCAGTCAGGAACACTGACTGTGAAAGCGGACGAGGAGAAGGGGAAATCATGACACCAGAACTACAAGACGACGAGTTGCTCCGCAGCTACCTGCTGGGAAAGCTCCCAGACGAGGACGCGGACCGGCTCGAGCGGCGCCTCCTCGCCGAAGACGACCTGTTCGACCTCGCGGAGGCCGTGGAGTTCGATCTCCTGGCGGCGGTCGACCGGGGCACGTTCACTGCCGGGGAGAGAGACCAAATCCTGCGCAAGCTCGCCGGATCTCCCGGCGGGCGGGAGCGCCTGGCGCTCGCGCGGTCCTTGAATGCCCTGGCCGCCGAGAAAGCGAGAAACGGCAACGTCAAGCCCTTTCTCCGCCGGGCTCCAACCTTCCCGCCGCCGATGATTCACTGGATCGCCCTGGCGGCGAGCCTGGTCGTGCTGGCAGGCCTGAGCTGGTTCGCCTGGCACAATCGGGAGCACGCGCCGAAAATTGAAACGCATTTGGGAGCGACGAGTCCCGTTCCTACACCGCAATTCCAACTCCCAACCCCGGCGCCTCAGCCGTCTACGATTTCGCTGACACCGAAGCCGCCCCAACCCACTCCGAACCGGCTTGCGCAGCGCAGAGAGCCACCCCCGGCCGTGCCCACCGCGGTGCTGACCCTCTTGTCTACGACTTTGCGAGGCGAGGAAGAAAGATCACGGCTAGAGCTGGCCCCGAACATCCGCCAGGTCGAGATCCAATTTGGCGACGAGGGTCTGGGAGATGCAAGATCCTTCGACGCGGTGGTGCGCAATCAAGATCAAGGAAGCGTGGTTTGGGAGAAAAAGGGACTTCGGCTCGGCGCCCTGCCTGGAGGTCGAGGGCTTGCCCTGAAAATCCCGGAGCGTCTTCCTGCTGGCCGCTACGAGGTCGCCGTCACTTCCCATGGAGAAGAAGTGGTAACCAAGGAGTTCGAGGTCGTGGAAGCCCAGCACTGATCGGTCGAGCAACTTACCCCGAGCCGGTTTGACCGGCAAAGGGATTCACTTGGGAGGATTTTGCATCATGGATATTTCGAATGACACTCCGCAAGACGTCAAGTACAAAGTTTCAGGCGGTGGGAGCCCCGTGGGCCCCCACGGCCGCTTCATTCTCTCCGAGGACACCTCTGACTGGTCGGTGCTCGGCGCGGGAAAGGTCGTCAGCCTGACGATGACCTCGAAAGGGCCCTGGCGGATCTGCTTCGCCATCGACGAGGAAGGATTCATCGCGGAGTCGACCTCGGACAACGATCTCATTCACCTCGTGCCGTCCGGCGATAGCTTCCGGACCGACGTCCGGAGAGTGGCACACGCGACCCACAGACCTGCCGATCACGCCAGACCCGCCTGAACGCTCGAAGGGGCGGCTCCCCAGTCTGGGAGTCGCCCGTTGGTTTTCTTGGAATCGACTGAAAAATAGACACCCCCGAAATCTTTTCGGTGGTGACGTCAATAAGGGTTGGAGCCCACGTCATGGCCGAAACCCAACGGATCGCCTCAGCCCTTGTCACTGCCCGCCCGGCTGCGAAGCCGCGGCCCCGGCATCCCACGCGCCAAAGCTCGCCGCTGCGGCCCGCGCTGGACCCGCCGCACGACCTCCCGGCGAAGGCCAGGGTCGTGGCGGCGGCGCCTTCCACCTCGGCGGTCCATACTGCCGCCGGCTCACCTCAGCGCAAGCTACCGCGCCGCACCCCGGCGGAGCGGGTGATCCTGGCGGTGCTGCTAACCGGTCTGGGCCTCAACGTCGTGGCGCTGATGACGAGCCCCCGGCTCAGCCGCTCCGACCTGCTGCTGGGAGCGACCGTGCTCGTCGCGGGGCTCGTCCTGCTGACTCTCATGGAGCTCTGCCGGCGCCTCGCTCCGCCTCCGGCCGACGAGCCGGATTGACCGTGAATCAGCCGCCGGCGCCGGCACCACCGCCGTGGATGCCGCCTTCGGTCTGCTCCCAGGGATCGAGGGCTTCGGCCAGCTCCGCCGGGGGCAACACCTGCTTCTCGATGCACAGCTCGCGC
>DATIOS010000263.1:0-4295 GCA_035472915.1 Thermoanaerobaculia bacterium | reverse complement strand
CCGCGGCGGCATCGCTGGTCTATGAGCGGGGGGCCGCCGGGACGAGCCTGGACGACGTCATGGCGGCAACCGGCACGAGCAAGTCGCAGCCCGCGCGCTTGAGTCCCGGCGCAGGCTCGCAATGGCGTCCTCCTGACCCTGGACCAGCTCGATATGGAACCAAAGGAGCTCCCAACCGTTGAGGTCATGTTGCGCGGGGAACGGCGGGACTTCCATCGGCGGGGATCTTGACACAGGCGGCAGACTCGCGCACCTGCTGCGAGGACGGCTCAGTGCGGGTGGAACCGAGCCTCGTAGCGCCGGATCAGCTCCATCGTCGACGTCAACTCGGCGGCGGCGCGGCGAGGCCGGCGCCAGGGCTGGCTGTGCAGGCGCTGGCGGCGGCCGAAGATCTCGGCGTCAGGGCGCAGGTCGGCCCCGTGATGGCGATCCTGCAGCACCTCGACCATCAGATCCATGGCGATTCTGCGATGGGGCGCGTCGCTTCGCTTTGGCGCGCCGGGGTCGACGTGCCTTGGAGTCGGGGGTTTGACGGGTCGATCGAACATATACGGCTCTCCTGGCTCCGGCCAGGCGGAGCGTCTATCTCTGTGTACGGCGCAGCCCGACCGACCGTCCAAGGGCAGTCTCTTACTTAGAGCGCGCGAGAGGGCAGGAAGTTTCGGGGTACGGCGTCATTTTACAACATCTTGACGAATGGGCACCGCGGCGCTCAAGACGACGACCTCTCGAGCGCTCCAGGGATCGAACCAGACGACGCCGTCGCGGCCAAGGCGCTTCGGCCAAGCACCGGCGCCTTCGAACGGCAAGGTCGAGAGTGCAAGATGCGGACCCGGGAGGGCTTCACCCGTCGAGAGGCGAAGCGTCCAGAGCTGCCAGGGCGAGGTACCCGCGGGTCCACGCGTCACCACCCTCACCTCGTCCGGCCCAGGCTGATCGGCCACCAGGACGGTGTGGACACCAGACAAGTGAAAGCGGTGTTGCTCGGCTCCGTCGCGGGCGTCCAGAATCCGGAAATCGCTCCCTTCTCCGTCCCTCCCGAGCAGGGCGATTCGCCCATCCGGTAGAAAGGACCCTCGAGCTCCCTCTCCTCCCAGGCTCGCGATAGGTGCTCCGGTGGCGCCGTCGCGCAGCTCGAGGACGCTCTGGGAGTGCAATAGCCCGCGTTCGGCGGACGGGCTCAGGGTCCAGCTCACATTCCCTTTCACCGTCTCGATCCGCTGGGCGGAGGTGAGCTTTCCCGTCGCCAGATCGAGCTCGGAGACTGAGAACGACATCCGGTGGGAACGCGCGACCTGAGGCGACCAGAAAGGGTCGAGGCCGTAGAGCCGGACGCGACCGGATCCGGCGAAGGCCAAGGTCTCCTCGACGTGAAACGCCGAAAGGAAAGGCACCGAAGCGAGCAGCCGTCCAGAGGGAATCTCCATCACCGTCAGGCGTTCGTTCAGGACGACGGCGACATCGCGCCCATCCGGCGACAGACCGAAGGAAGACAGAGATCCCTTGAGAGAGATCTGCGTGGGACGCGGCCTGGCGCCTCGGCGGCCGAGGTCCAGTGTCACCAGATTGAGGTCCGCCGGATTGCTCCGGTCGGGCTCCAGCCAGACCACGTGTCGCCCGTCGGCGGAGAATCGCACGAGCGACGACCGCATCGAGGACCGCAGCCCGAAATCGGCGCGGATGAACCGGCCGGTGCCGATATCGAGCAGAAATCCCGGACGGTAGCCGCCGCGGTGCGCGGCCTGACCGTAGAGGGCGAGCCAGGCACCCGCCGGGGATGGCACCACCCTGTGGAGGCTCACCAGATCGGCCGGCAAGGGAGACTCGAACCACCGCGTGTAACCCGCGAGAGCCAGCGCCGCCGGCAGCAGTGTGCCCCAGAGGACGAGGGCCAGGACGCGATGTCCGCGGCGCAAATCGGTGCGTCCGCGGCTCACCTGCGCGGCGCCTGCCGCCGCCAGAGCGAGGAGCGCCACCAGGGCGACCGCAACCTCGACGTACTGCAGCAGGGTGAAGCGCAGCGAAGCGCTTGGACCGTAGCGCTCCCACTGCAGGACGCCAGCGCCATCGCGGCCGAGGTTCCTGAGGCAGGTCCACGCGACGGCCACCGTCACGCTCACGGCAGCGAGATCGAGAAGCAGCCACGACGACCACGAGCGTAGGATCACGCCCCCGGCGTGAGCTGCGGTGACCACGAGGAGAAGAGCGGTCAACCAGAGAGCGGTGAGCCCGGGCATCCCGAGTGCCGCCCCGCCGCTCGGCATCGAGCCCCAGTAGCCGCTGGGATCGGGAATGCCGCCGAACAGCGAGGCGGGGAGAAGGACGAGGAGCCCGGCCGCGGCGGCCAGGACGGTGGCGGCCGCCAGCTTGCCGGCCCAGATCGCGGCTGCCGGCAACGGGCGGGCAAAGTAAAAGCTGAGCCGTCCTTCGGCGAGATCGCGGGCGATCACCGATCCGCCCAGCAGCAGGGCAAGCAGGAGGCTGGCGATGAGGGCGAGACCCAGCGCCGCGCCACTCCTCGCCACCGAGGGAGGCGCCGCGGGCATTCCCGGCAGCAGCGGTGCCGCCAGCGGTACGATTCCTAGAGCCAGAGCTGCCACCAGGAGCAGCCACCGCTCCACGATTTCGCGCTCGAAGACCGCGAGAAAACCTCTCATCGTCCCGCCTCCTCAGGCTCGCCCGTGAGAGCGATGAAAATCTCCTCCAGGGTGAGGGTCGAGACTTCGGGCTCATCGGGTCCCGTCGCGGCCAATCGTTCCGGGTCATAGCGGGCAACCACCGCCTCGACCCCCCAACCGCGGGATGCCACGGCCACCGGGGCCAGAGCCGCCAACTGCACCTCGCGCTCCGCGGCCGGAAAGCTCAAGCGGCGAAAGCGAAGCTTGAGAGTCTCCATCTCCTCGTCGAGAACGAGCCGCCCCTGCCGCAGCACACCCACCCGGTCGGCGATCCGTTCGGCACCGGCGAGATCGTGAGTGGCGATGAATACCGTCGTTCCGCGATCCGCCAGCTCGCCGATCAGCTCCTCGAAAACCGTCTTGCGAGCCACGGCATCGAGACCCAGGGTTGGATCGTCAAGCACCAGAAGCCGCGGCACGCTGGCCAGCGCCAGGGCGAGCGCCACCTGCCCCTTCTGGCCCTTCGACAACCGGGCAAAAGGGACGTCGCCGGAAACTCCGAAGCGTTTCAGCCGCGCCTCGACTCCCGCCTTGTCCCAACTCGGATAGAGGCGGGAGCAGAAACGCGCGATCTGCCGCGGCGTCATGGCGGGAGGCATGTCGGGCTCCTCCGGCACGACTCCCACCTGAGTCAGGATCGATGCCCTCTTGGTCCACACGTCGCGTCCCAAGAGGGAGACCCGGCCGGCAGCCGGGCGCTGCTCTCCCAGTAGGCAGCGCACCAGGGACGACTTGCCTGCGCCGTTCCGGCCCAGCAGCGCGTAGACGGCCCCCTCGGCGACCGCGAGCGAAACGCTATCCAGGGCCAGGCGCTCGCCGTATCGGACCGTCAGACCCTCCACCAGGATCGGGGGAGTCGAATCGATCGCGCTCATTCTTCCTCTCTTTCGGCCTTGCCGTTGCCGTCCTTCAGACTCCGCCAAGCCGCTTCCAAGGAGGCCACCGCCTCGTCTCGACTGGCACCCAGCGTCACCGCCAGGCTGGCATAGCGCACTGCCTCTTCTTTCAGCCTGTCGGAGCGCCCGGTGCCGGACATGGGTGGCGGAGCCGCGGCGACGAACGTCCCCTCGCCGCGACGAACGGTGAGGACGCCCGCATCCGTGAGTCGCTGATAGGCCTTGAAGACCGTGGCGGGATTGACTTGCAGATCGCGCGCAAGATCGCGCACCGAAGGCACCGCCGACCCGGAAGCCAGAGCGCCGCGAGCCACCAGATGCTGGACGCCCTCCTCGATCTGCCGCCAGATCGGCCGGGCGTCGCGAGGATCGATGCGCAGGGGGGGCGGCATGGATGGTTAGTGTACCATGCCAATAATACACCGCGTTCGGCTTGGGGGCCGAGAGGATTCCTACCCTGCCAGCAACTCGAGCACCTTCCCCACCGCCTCCCCCGGCGACACCAACTGCTTCTCGCGGTCTCGCCGCATCGACACCTCGACCTTGCCGTCCGCCAATGATTTGGCTCCCACGGTGACCCGCACGGGGATGCCGATCAGGTCGGCGTCCTTGAACTTGACGCCGGGGCGCTCGTCGCGGTCGTCGTAGAACACGTCGAGGCCCTCCCGGACGAGGGCGTCGTAGAGCGCGTCCGCCTCTTGCCGCGTCGCCTCGTCCGAGG
>DATIOS010000262.1:0-7697 GCA_035472915.1 Thermoanaerobaculia bacterium | reverse complement strand
GTCGGTGGACCTCAACGGCATGGACATCGACGAGGCCGTCCTCAAGATCATCCCGGCCGACCTCGCCCGCAAGTACACCATCCTCCCCGTCTCAAAGACCGGCGCCACGATCACCGTGGCGATGATCGATCCGACCAACGTGTTCGCCATGGACGACGTGAAGTTCATGACCGGCTACAAGGTGGAGCCGGTCGTGGCGTCGGAGCCGTCGATCCGGGTGTCCATCGACCGCTACTACGGCTCGACCCATGCCATCGAGCTGAAGAAGGTCATGTCGGACCTCTCGGACGAGAGCAGCACCAGCGACCTCGAGGTGCTGGACGAGGAGGAGGATCTCGACCTCGCGGCGCTCGAAGAGGAGTCCGAGCAGGCGCCGGTCGTCAAGCTGGTGAACCTGGTGCTGACCGACGCCATCAAGCGCGGCGCCTCGGACATCCACATCGAGCCGTATGAAAAGGAATACCGGGTCCGCTACCGCATCGACGGCATCCTCTACGAGATGATGCATCCGCCGCTCAAGCTCAAGGAGGCCATCACCAGCCGCTGCAAGATCATGGCGCGGCTCGACATCGCCGAGAAGCGGCTGCCGCAGGACGGGCGCATCAAGATCAAGACCAAGATCTCCGGCCGCAACAAGGATCTCGACTACCGCGTCTCGGTGCTGCCCACGCTGTTCGGCGAAAAGATCGTCATGCGCTTGCTCGACAAGGACAAGCTCATGCTCGACATGGCGAAGCTGGGCTTCGAGCCGGAGTCGCTGCGCAAGTTCGAGGCGGCGATCCTGAAGCCCTACGGCATGGTGCTGGTCACCGGTCCCACAGGCTCCGGGAAAACGAACACGCTCTACTCGGCGCTGCAGCGCATCAACACCCCGGAGGTCAACATCATGACCGCCGAGGACCCGGTGGAGTTCAACCTCTCCGGGATCAACCAGGTACAGACGCGCGAGCAGATCGGCCTCAATTTCGCGGCGGCGCTGCGCTCTTTCCTGCGGCAGGACCCGAACATCATCCTGGTGGGCGAGATCCGCGACTTCGAGACCGCCGAGGTGGCGATCAAGGCCGCCATGACGGGCCACCTCGTGCACTCGACGCTCCACACCAACGATGCGCCGTCGTCCATCAGCCGCCTGATGAACATGGGCATCGAGCCCTTCCTGGTCGCCACCTCGGTGCACATGATCGTGGCCCAGCGGCTGGTGCGCCGCACCTGCACCTTCTGCAAGGAGCCTCTCGAAGTGCCGCCGGCGGCGCTCGTGCAAGCCGGTTTCTCCGAGCATGAATCGCGCACGCTCAAGCTGTTCAAGGGCCGGGGCTGCGACCGGTGCAGCAATACCGGCTACAAGGGACGGGTTGGCCTGTACGAAGTGCTGGAGGTCGAGGACGAGATGCGGGAGATGATCCTCTCCGGCGCCAGCGCCTTCGAGCTCCGTCAGAAAGCCGTCCAGAACGGCATGATGACTCTGCGCGGCAGCGGCTTGCAGAAGATCCGCGACAGTATGACCACGCTCGACGAGGTGGTGCGCGAGACCGTGCTGTAGGGTGTCCATAAGCCCTTGGACCTCCCCGTCCTCATCTCCGCCGACGGCCCGGTCCGTATTTTCCGGTTGAACCGGCCGGAGGCGCGAAACGCGATCGACGCGCGGACGGCTCGCCTGTTACGCGAGGTGTGGCTCGCCTTCGAGGCGGATCCCAATGCGCGGGTGGGAATCCTCACGGGTGGCGACCAGGTCTTCTGCGCGGGGGCGGATCTCAAAGACCTCGACGCCCTGGCCTCCGAGGTACACGGCGAGCATGGCCCTTTGGGCTTCACCCGGCTCGCCGTCTCCAAGCCCACGATTGCCGCCGTCGCCGGGTACTGCGTGGCCGGCGGGCTGGAAATCGCCTGCTGGTGCGATTTGCGGATCGCCGACGAGACGGCCGTCTTCGGTTGTTTCGAGCGGCGCTTCGGCGTCCCGCTGGTCGACGGCGGCACCCAGCGTCTTCCTCGCATCGTCGGTCTCGGCCGGGCGCTGGAGATGATCCTCACCGGTCGGCCCGTCCGCGCCCACGAGGCGCGGGCCATGGGATTGGTCAACGAGGTGGTGCCGGAAGGCCAGACCCTGCGCCGGGCCCTGGAGCTCGCCCATGCCATGGCCGCCTTCCCGCAGGCGGCGCTACGCAACGACCGGCTGGCCGTCTACGAGGGACTGGGACTGCCGCTGGCGGAGGGGCTCAAGGCCGAGGCCCGGCTCGGAGCCGACACACTGGCGAGCGATGAGGCGGCCGCGGGCGCCCGCTCCTTCGAGATGGGCAAAGGGCGCGGCGGGGCCTTCGAGTAGGCGGCAGCCAGGACCGTGGCCCCAAGCAGCAGGAACACAATCCACAGCAAATCCGCCAGCAGCAGGTGAACGACCTGCAGCCACACCGGGGCCAGCAGCCCGACGTTCAGCAGGCCCGCCAGGATCTGGAGGACTACGAGCCCGCAGGTCCAGCGCGCGAGACGGATCGCCGCAGGCGAGCCGGAGTCGCGCATCCGCAGGGCAAGGATGAAGGCGAGAAGCCCCACGGCGACGGCAATGCCAGGATGGAGGAGCCGAAGCCGGATCAACAAGTGGGCCGTAGGCGATAGATCCGCCGCCAAGGCCTTGGTGAGGGAGGCTGCTGGGAAGAGCGTGTCCCCCAGGGCAGCTACGGCGCCGCTGACGCTGGAGATCAGGATTCCCAGCAGAGCCAGAACGATTCCGCCTCCCAGAGGACCCTGGCCGCGGACGCGAAACGGCGCCCCGCCGCTGGCGAAGTGCGCGGCGAGCGTCAAGGCGCCAAGGAGCAGGAAAGTGTTGACCAGATGGGTCGCCATGAACATCGCCCGGGCCATGGACTCGTTGTCGGCAACCAATCTGAAGAGGACCAGGCCGGCCCCCACCGCCGCCTCGCTGAGCATGAATCCCAGGGAGAACAGCGCCGCCGCGCGTGCACCATTCCCCGCGGGCCGGGCCCGGAAAGCCCAGACGGCGAGGCCCACCACCAACAGCAACGCGATGCCGCTCGTGACGCGGTGAGTGAGCTCGATGATCGTCTCGATCCTCGGTGCCCGCTGGACGATCACCCCGTTGCACAGCGGCCAGTGAGCGCCACACCCCGCTCCCGAGCCCGAAGCTCGCACGATGGCCCCAAAAAGGATGACGGCGACGTTATAGGACAGAGTGATCCAGGCGAAACGGGCGAAGCGGTCCATGGCGGGATGATAGCGCGGGGGGAGGGCGATGGGAGAAGAGGGCCGGGGTGATGAGGGGCCAGGAGGCCTGGACGCCTCCTTGGGCTCGATGTCCAGGCCCCCTATCTCTTCCGCAATCCCGCATTCCGCCGCCGCTCTTCCTCTTTCCTCTTCTTCGATGCCGCCCAGGAGCAGATGGGGCAGGCGTCGAGGTCGTGGTAGAGGGCGGGGCAGTATTGGCGGCCGAAGTAGATGATCTGCAGGTGGACTTTGCCCCAGGTTTCCTCGGGAAAGACCTTCTTCAAGTCGCGCTCCGTCTGCTCCACGTTCTTGCCGCTGGACAGCCCCCAGCGGGCCGCCAGGCGGTGGATGTGAGTGTCCACGGCGAATGTGGCGTGGCCGAAACCCTGGTTGAGCACCACGGAGGCCGTCTTGTGACCGACGCCGGGGAGGGCCTCGAGCTCATGGAGAGTCTGGGGCACCTGGCCGCCGTGCGTTGACTCGAGGATCTCGGAGAGACGCTTCAGGTTCTTGGCTTTGGTGTCGGCGAGGCCGATGCGGCGGATCAGTTGCTTGATGTCCTCGACCGGCATGGCCGCCAGCGCAGCGGGCGTCGCGGCACGCGCGAAGAGGGCGGGCGTCACCTCGTTGACCAGCTTGTCCGTGGTCTGCGCCGAGAGCACAACCGCCACCAGGAGGGTGAACGGGTCCCGGTGCTGCAGGGGGATGTCCACGGACGGGAAGAGGCGGTCGAGGATCTCGGAGATGCGTTTGGCTTTGTCCCGTTTCGTCATTCGGTGATCCGCCTTGCGGGTTTGCGGATCTTATCCGGCTTCAGCCCCATCGATTTGCAATTCACGGTGGATGGCGCATACTTCTCGCAGCGAACCCGTTTTCTGTTTCATCAGGAAGATCGACGATGAAGGTCTGTCCGGACTGCAGTGCTACGTATCCCGACGAGTTTCTTTTCTGTCCGTTGGACGCGAAAGCGCTTCTCCAATTCCAGACGGCAACCCGTGAAGCAGCCGCCGACCTTCGGGAACCGGGGCGCGAACGGGCGTCGAGAGCCCAGGCCGATCGCGATCTGCAAAGCCCCAGCACCGCCCTGTCGCCGGTGCCGGCCGATCCCGAGCCCGAGGAGAAGCCGCCGGCTCTCCAGGTGGGCGACATCTTTCAGGGCCACTACAGTCTGGAGCGGCGATTGGGCGGCAGCCCCTTCAGCGACGTCTTCGAGGTGCTGGACCTCGAAGACCAGAGCCGCTGGGCCGTCAAGATCCTGCGTCGCGAAAGGCTGCAAGACGATCTGCTGCCAGGGCGCTTCACGCTTCAAGCCGAGCCCCTGACCGCGCTGCTCCATCCGGGCCTTGCCGCCGTGCGCGAGGTGGGCGAAACTGAGAACGGCTCGCCGTTCCTGGTGATAGAGCTGGTGCGCGGCACCTCTCCCTTCGACTTGGCTCATCCGGCGCCGCTCGCCGAGGTCTGCGAGCTCGGCCGGGAGGTGGCGCTGGCCTTGGGTGCTCTCCACGCTTTCGGCACCGCTCACGGCGGCCTCAAGCCGCGGCACATCGTCCACACCCCGGATGGACACTGGAAACTGCTCGACGCGGGGCTGACGCCGATCCTGGAAGACCTGACGCCGCCAGGCGCTTTGGCCGACACGCCGGGGTATGTGGCTCCCGAGCGCGGGCACGGCGCCCCGTCGTCGGATTCGCGTTCCGACCTCTACTCATTGGGAGTGGTGCTCCACGAGCTCTTTGCCGGCCGGCTGCCGGCGGCGGAGCGGGCTGCCATCCCCGTCCTGCGGGCCGGTCCCCGCATTCCGGAAAGCCTACAGCGGCTCGTCTTCGCGCTCCTGGACCCGAACCCGGAGGCGCGCCCGGGAAACGCGACCGAGGTGGCCACGGCCCTGGCAGCGATAAGGGAGGAGATCTCCACGCAGCCGGCGGTCGTCCTCCCCCCACCGGAGAGGCCCTATGCGCGGCGGGTGGCCGCTTGGCCGTCGGTGCCACTCTTCAACCGCCGGCTCGAGATGCCGGGGAGAGCTGCCGGCTGCGTCGCATTCTCACCTGACGGTCAAACCCTGGCGGCCGCCGGCGACGATGGCGTCGTGCGCCTTTGGAGCTTGGCAGGCGACCAGCCCTTGAGCGAGTTGGCCGGGCACGACGGGCCGGTCCATGCCGTCGCCTTCTCTCCGGCGTCCCCGCTGCTGGCGAGCGGAGGCCGCGACGGCACCGTGCGTCTGTGGGACTCGCGCACCCGCCGCCTCCTGGCGACTCTTGCCGGCCACACGAGCACGGTTCACAGGGTCGCCTTCTCCCGCGATGGACGAACCCTGGTGACGAGCGGCTCCGGCCAGGACATCTGGATCTGGGACGCCAGAACCGGCCAGCCGCGGCGGACGATCGCCAGCACCGAGCCGGTGACCGCGGCCAGTCTCTCTCCCGGCGGCCGTGAGGTCGCTTACGGCACGGATCACGGGACCTTGGAGATCGTCGACCTCGAGACGCTGCGTACCCGGATCAGCTTTCGGGCTCACCGGGAAACGGTGACCGCGGTCGTCTTTTCGCCGGACGGCGCCTTGGTGGCAAGCGCCGGCGTCGACCGTACCCTGCGGATTTGGAGCACCGAGACGGGCGAACGCACCGCCGTCCTCACCGGTCAATCCCAAGCCGTCTCCGCCCTCGCCTTCCATCCCGCCGGCATGCCCCTCGCGAGCGGTGGGCTGGAGCCTGAAATCCGGCTCTGGAATCCGGCGACCGGCAAGCTCCTCACCACCCTGCCGACCGCTGCCTCCTGCGTCACCTCGGTGGCCTTCTCCCTCGCGGGAGACAAGCTGGCCGCGGGAACGGACCGGCCGTCGGTGGAGATCTGGGGGATGGTCTAACTATTTACCCTTGCGGCGGCGCGACCGTCCTGGCACGGCCCTGAGTCTTCTTGACCGCACTCAGGATACCGAGTCCCACCAGGCAGATCACCCCCACTCCGATCCACATGGACGGAACGTGGAGGAGATAAGCCCCGATCGCGAGGCCGATGATCACAATGACGAAGCCGATCAGATAGACACCGAATGAAGAGGACATACTGCGCTCCTCCCTGAAGTTGGGTTGAATTCTGCCGGCCAGGGCGGCCGGCTGACACTTGGCTGGGAGCTAACGCAAAAGGCGAGCCAGCTTGCGGGAGCTCAGGCCCGGGAGTTCCAGAGGACGTCCTGGGCGCCGCGCTTCAGGTTCTCGTAGCGCGCCATGACGAACAGCGCGTCCGAAAGCCTGTTGAGGTAGCGCACGACCCAGAGACCGATGGGCTCCTGCCGGGAGAGTTGGATCACCTCCCGCTCCGCCCGGCGGCAAACCGTGCGGGCCACGTGGAGTTGCGCCGCTCCCGGCGTGCCGCCCGGCAGGATGAAGTTCTCGAGGGGAGTGAGCTCAGACTGCAGCTCGTCCATGAGGCGCTCCAAGGCGTCCACGTGCCGCTCCTCCACCCCCGGCACGGGCATCGCGGACTTGTCCTCCTCCAGGATGCAAAGGTCGGAGCCGACGTTGAACAGCTCGTTCTGAATTCTCCCCAGCGCAGCCGCCAGCTTGGAATCGAGCCCCAAGGCCACGGCGACGCCGATCACCGAGCTCAGCTCGTCCACCGTGCCATAGGCCGCGATGCGCGCCGAGTCCTTGGGCACCCTCTGCCCGCCGCCAAGGCCCGTGGTTCCATCGTCTCCGGTTCGGGTGTAGACCCGGGTGATGCGTGGCATACGGTGAGCTCCTCCCCTTGTGGCTGCAAGGCTATCGTAGCGGAATCGCCTTGACGGTTCCCGGCTTCGCACCGGGGTACAGACGGTCCGGACCTCGGTCCAGGTGATCGAGACCAAGGTGCGAGCGATCCGGACCTTGATCTGAGGAGCTCAGACCGTGGTACGAATGACCCAGACCTTGGTGCGAATGATCAGAACGCCGTAACCTCTCGAAGATATCGCCCTCATGACCCTCCTCACCGCCCCTCTCCCCGGTCTTTACCTCGCGCTCCTCACCTTTCTTCTCGCCCGGACCCTCCGGCGCTGGTGGGACCCAGTTCCGATCCGGGTCTGGGCGGTGTTCGGGGCGATCGTGGTGATCCTCTTCGGGCCGTCACTGTTCCTGGGCAAAGTCCTCCTCCCCGCGGATATTCTGCCGTGGGTCCGGACGCCGCAGGAGATGAGAGCGCTTCCCGGGGGCAACCCGCTGCAACTCGACTTGGTGACGCAGGTCGTGCCGCTGCAGGCCGAGGTCCGCCGGGCCGTGGCGGCCGGGAGGTGGCCGGTGTGGAATCCCGATGCGGGAGCCGGGATGCCCCTGCTGGCCGATCCCACGGCGCAAGTCTTCCAGCCTCTGGTGCTCGTGGGTCTGCCGCTGCCGCTCGCGCAGGCGATCGGCTTGACGGCCGGGCTCAAGGTGTTGATCGCCTTGGTTTTTTTCTTCCTTCTGCTGCGGCGGCAAGGACTCTCGGAGGGAGCAGCTCTCTTCGGCAGC
>DATIOS010000261.1:0-6207 GCA_035472915.1 Thermoanaerobaculia bacterium | reverse complement strand
ATGTGATGCTCCGGATCTTGGACGACGGCCAGGGATTCGACCCGGCCGCTGAGGCCTCCGGCATGGGACTGCGGAATCTGAAAGAGCGCGCGGCCTCGCTGCGAGGAAAGCTGGAGGTCGCCACCTCGCCAGGGTCGGGAGCGGAGTTGACCGTCCGCATTCCTCTGGTCTCCCCGCCTGTTTCGGTACCGGTGGATCCGAGGCGTATGGTTATCTCGGAATTTCTTTACACGATCCTTCCGGCGGCATTCTTCATCGCTCCGATCTTTAGCGGATCGGGTGATCCCAGGGTTGAAGCCAGCGGGGGGAGCGCATGGGGGTGCGTGCCCGTGCTCGCTCTCATCATGATCATTCCGATCGGGTGGACTGTGGAGCGCTCCTCCCCGCGTGGCATGAAGAGTTTCGCAAACCGTAAACTCGAGATTCTCATCGGCCTGTTCCTTGGTTGGTATTGGCTTGACTTCGCCTTGAACGCGAAGATCCTCAAGCCAGAAGACCCTTGGGTAATACCGCTCGGGGTTCTCTTGTATGCCGCCTTCACTTTGATCTGGGTCCATCGGGTCAGCGAAGTGCGTCGCTTCTGGCGAAAAGGAGACCGGCTCTGGCTCTGGCTGGTTCTACCGGTGGACTTGGGAATCCTTCTGGCTCTGGGCAAGACCTTCAACAAGCCCCGGCCTCTCGCGGTGAATGCCGTGGAAGCCTTTTTCCTGCTGGCCATGGGGATAGTCTTCCCTTACCTGGTCTCGCGCCAGCGTCGTACACAAGGAGCCACCCAATGAGCCCGATCCGCGTTGTTCTCGTCGACGACCACCGCGTCGTCCAGACCGGCCTGCGCTCCTATCTCACGTCCTTCGAGGACATCGAGGTGATCGGCGCCGCGTCGAGCGGTGAGGAAGCCCTCACGAAGCTCGAGGAGTGGCTTCCTGACGTGGTCGTCATGGACCTGCGTATGCCGGGCGGCATGGACGGCGTCGAGGCCACCCGCAAGGTGCGCGCCCTCTCCCCTCATACCCAGGTGGTGGTGCTGACGGCGCACACGGACGAGGCTCGGGTGGTGGCGGCGCTGCGGGCGGGAGCCATCGGCTACGTCCGCAAGGACTCGGAGCCGGAGGTCCTGATCGCCGCCGTGCGCGGTGCCGCCCGGGGTCAGTCGGTGCTCGATCCCGCCGTGGCCGGCTCGGTGCTCCAGGATCTGGTGCGCGGCGGCCCGCTCGCCGAGGAGCTGTCCGAGCGGGAAAGGGAGGTGCTCGCCCAGCTCGCCCACGGCCGCACCAACCACGAGATCGCCCAGGCCCTCAACGTTGCCGACGAGACGGTGAAGACCCACGTCGGCAACATCCTCTCCAAGCTCCAGCTCAACCACCGTACCCAGGCGGTGGTCTACGCCCTGAAGCAAGGTCTGGTGTCGCTGGAGGACGTCGATCTGTAGACGCCCCACGGGGGTTTCCGTGGGGTGTCTCGGGCTGATCAGAATGCCTTACTTCGTTCCCAGCACCGCCGTCGCCTTGTCGATCTCGGCGGAAAAAGCCTCGATGGTGGCGGCTACGAGGGGAATCTCGTCGGTCGCCTCTTTCCAGTTGCGCTGCTCGAGAGCCTCGCGGACGGCGGGGAGGGTCTTGACGCCGTAGCCGGTGTAGAAGCCGGGGGCGTAGATCTGGTGGACGTACCAGGAGCGGCGCGGCAGACCTTCCGGCCGGGTCAGCGTCCGCTCGGACTTCATCAGGATCTCGTTCAGACGGTTGGCCTTCTCGGCCGGCAGCGTCTTGCCGCCCGCGGTGGCCGCCGTGTACGCCTTCGTGTAGGCGGCGGTGCTCTTCTTCAGGGCCGCGACGGCGTTCTGGAGCGGCGCGAAGTTGAGATAGGGAGCGACGTCGAGACGCGGCGGTGCCACCCAGGTCTGGGTCGGGTCGTCCACCGCCTGGAAGATCTTGTCGTCCAGCCGCTGGTTGCGCTCCTCCGCTTCCTGCCGCAACGTGTCGGTGAGCTTGACGACCTCTTCCACGTACTTACCGACCGCGGTGTTGAAGGGATCGAAGGTCAGCGGCAGGACGTCGGCATCGGCCAGGCGCAGGACGAGCCGGCCGCCGGTCTTCGCCAGGGTGACGCCGTACTCGAACTTCGGGTCGGCGAAGCGGATGAAGTGATCGAAGGAGTCGTAGGCGGAGTGGTACTGCCCGTACTCCCCCTCGCCGCCGTAACCGATGTTGAGCGCCGAGATTCCCAGGTGCTGGAGGAAGGGTGTGTAATCCGAGCCCGACCCCAATGGAGCGAGGAGTATTTTCTTGCCCGCCTTGGCATCCTGCTGCCGCTCCGCGGGACCGTTCAGTTGGGTGCGGGCGACGGAGCGGTCGAGGACGCTGATCCCCTTCTCGGGATCGGTGACGTCGCGAACCACCTGGTTGACGAAGGTCTCCAGGGTGTGGGAGCCGCCGGCGTTGAAGAAGCCGCGGGAGTTGCCGTCGGAGTTGATGTAGACGACGGCGTGATCGCGCAGCTCCGCGGCGTGGGTCTCCGCCCACTCGGTGGAGCCCAGCAGGCCGGGCTCTTCGCCGTCCCAGGCGGCGTAGATGATCGTGCGCTTCGGCTTCCAGCCGGTCTTGGCGAGCTCGCCCAGGGCGCGGGCTTCTTCCAGCTCGGCCACCAGGCCGCTCACCGGGTCCGAGGCGCCGTTGACCCAGCCATCGTGATGGTTGCCGCGGATCACCCACTCGTCCGGCCGCTCGGCGCCGGGAAGCCGGGCGATGACGTCGTAAATCGGCTTCAAGTCCCAGTTGAATTCCAGCTTGAGATGGACGCGGGTGGGGCCGGCGCCGAGGTGATAGGGAATGGGCAGCGCGCCCCGCCATTCCTCGGGGGCCATGGGGCCGCCCAGGGCCTTGAGCAGCGGCAGGGCGTCGCCGTAGGAGATGGGGAGCACGGGGATCTTGGTGATCGTCGGCGCGTCCTTGACGGCGAGCCGCTTGGCGTCCTCGGTGGCGCCGACTCCCGGAGTCAGCGGATCGCCCGAGTAGAGCGGCATGTCCGCCACCGAGCCGCGCTGGCCGCTGTGCTCGTTGCGGTAGCCGCCCTTGGGATAGACGTCGCCCCGGAAGTAGCCGTCCTCCCGTGGATCGGAGTAGATGAGGCAGCCGATGGCGCCGTGCTCGGCGGCCACTTTCGGCTTGATGCCGCGCCACGAGCCGCCATAGCGCGCGATGACGATCTTCCCCTTGACGTCGATGCCCCGGCGCTGCAGCTCCTCGTAATCCTTGGGGACGCCGAAGTTGACGTAGACGAGCTCGCCGGTGACGTCGCCGTCGATCGAGTAGGCGTTGTAGAGGGGAAGCTGCTCCGCGGTCTGGCCGGAGGTCGAGTCCCCCGGAATCGGCGGCTCGGCGAGGCTCGCCTTGTAGCGGGTGGGCGCTTCCATCTCCAGCAGGCGCACCTTAGGCGTGGGAAAGAGGACCTTGAACTGCTCGATCTGGGTCTGAAAACCCCACGAGCGGAAGAGGTCCGCCATGAAGTCGGCGTTCGACTTGTCCCACGGCGAGCCGACGTGGTGCGGATGGGAGGTGATGCGCTGCATGTTGGCGCGCAGGTTGGCGGCGGTGAGCGAGACGTCGAAGCGGGTTTCGAGGGCCCGCTCCGCCGTTGCGCCCTCGGTCGAAAAGCCGAGAAGGGGCTCCGTGGAAGGAGCCGGCCCCTCGGCGGCGATACTGCCGGTGGAGATCAGGGCGAAGGTCGTGAGGCCGAAAGCAAGGGCCAGAATCAGGAGCGGACGACGTCCAATCATGGGGGCAAGTTCCTCCGGCACGGCCGGGGAGCCCGGCGTGCCTGTCAGGGGTCGAACAAGCGGGGGGATTCTAAGGCCACTTGGGCGGATTGGGTGGGTCGTCAGCGTTCAGATTCGCCGCGGCTAGCGGCTCTCCTCGGGATCGAAGATCTCCTCGATCGACTGGGCGAAGACTCGGGAGATGCGAAAGGCGAGGGGCAGGCTGGGGTCGTACTTCCCGGTCTCGATGGCGTTGACCGTCTGGCGCGAGACCTCGAGGCGATGGGCCAGGTCGGCCTGCGACCAGTCGCGTTCGGCCCGCAGCACCTTCAATCGGTTCTTCACGAGTACCTCCGGAGACCGATCAAAACAGCCACGGGATGGGTGATGATCATCACCAGGAAGATCCAGACGAAGCCCTTTGCGGGCACGGCGCCGCTCAGCTCGAGGAGCCAGTAGCTCAGGCCGCCGAACAAGCCGATGCCGAAAGCGAGCGCAAGCGCCTCGACCTCGATCTTGCGCCGCAGCTCGTCGGTTTCATTCAGGAACCGGCGATACGCCAAAACGGTCACGACGCCGAGGAGCGAGGTGGCGATCACCCCCGCGAGGGCTCCTCCCAAAGGCAGCCACTGCCTCTTGATACCCAACGTGACGGCGACGAAGGAGCACGCCCAAAGAAAGGTCCAAAGCATGATGCGCCGCTGGTTGCGGCGATCACGCTGTGGGCCGGAGCAGAAATCGCGAAAAGAATTGTCGGCCACGGGTCTTATCTCCTTGTCAGATAGTCAAGCTTACTTTCCACGGAGAGAGTACGGCGTGCTTTCCCTAATGTCAAGCGTGCTTGTCCCGCCTGGAAAGACGGACACGGACGATCAAGGACTGCCCTGCGCTCCGTGAGCTGATTTGAGCGACACTACTCACCATGTCCCTCACACCCCGCCTGCCTCGCTTCCGCCGCACGCTCAAGGCGCTCGCTCTCCTTCTCGCCTTCCTCGTCCTCGCCCTCGGGATCGCCGGAGCCTGGCTGCATCACCGGATGGCTGCGAGCCTCCCTCAGCTCGACGGCGAGCAGCGGGTGGCCGGCCTCGCGGCGCCGGTATCGATCGAACGGGACGATCTCGGCGTGCCCACCATCCGGGCCGGCAGCCGGCTGGACGCCGTCCGAGCTTTGGGGTTTCTCCACGCCCAGGACCGCTTTTTCCAGATGGACATGCTGCGCCGCCAGTCAGCCGGCGAGCTCGCGGAGCTGGTGGGCTTCGGCGCCTTGCGCTTGGACCAGGCGCATCGTCTCCATCGCTTCCGTGCCGTGGCCCAGCAGGTGATCGCCCGGGCGACACCCGCGGACCGCGCTCTGCTCGCAGCCTACGCCGCCGGGGTGAACGCCGGCCTCGCGGCGCTGGGCGATAAACCGTTCGAGTACATGGTCTTGAGGGCCGCTCCCAAACCCTGGATGCCTGAGGATTCCATCCTCGCCGTCTATGCCATGTTCCTGGAGCTCAACGACGGCACGGGGAGCCGCGAGTCCGAGCTCGGCGAGCTGCAAACGCGGGTGCCTCCCGCCCTGTTCGATCTTCTGGCGCCGCGCGGCACGGAGTGGGACGCGCCCCTGGTGGGAGAGGCCATCGCTCCGCCGTCCATTCCGGGGCCGGAGGTGATCGACCTGCGCAGGCGAAGGTCCGAGCCGGCGCAGGGGGCCCTGCCGAGGTTGCCAGGCAGGCCTTCCGAAGAAATCTCCGCCGCCGGCAGCAACAACTTCGCCGTGGCCGGCGCCCACACGGCGGACGGCCACGCGCTGCTCGCCAACGACATGCACCTCGGCCTGCGGGTGCCGAACACCTGGTACCGGGTCTCCATCATCCGTCCGGACGATCGCGGCGGCACGCTGCGGGTGACCGGCGTGACGCTCCCCGGCACACCCATCGTCTCGGTCGGCAGCAACGGTCACGTGGCGTGGGGCTTCACCAACAGCTACGGCGATTGGACGGACGTGGTGCAGTTGGAGCTCGATCCGCAGAATCCCAAGCTCTACCGCACACCCGAGGGGCTGAAGCAGATCGAAGAGGTCAAGGAGGTCATCAAGGTCAAAGGCCGGGCGGACGACTCGGAGACGGTGGAGGAGACGATCTGGGGGCCGGTGATTCGCCGTGACAGCCAGGACCGTCCCCAGGTCCTGGCCTGGACGGCCCATCATCCCGAAGCCGTGAACCTGGAGAGCGGCGGCCTGGAGACGGCGCGGACGCTCGAGGAGGCGATGGCCGTGGCCAACCGCAGCGGCATCCCGCCCCAGAACTTCACGGCCGCCGACGAAACGGGCCGCGTCGGCTGGACGATCATGGGCCAGATTCCCCGCCGGGTGGGCTTCGACGGCCGGCTCCCCACCTCCTGGGCCGACGGCTCGCGCCGCTGGGACGGCTGGCTCACCCCCCGAGGAGCACCCGCGGATCGTCGATCCGCCG
>DATIOS010000260.1:0-11223 GCA_035472915.1 Thermoanaerobaculia bacterium | reverse complement strand
TGAGGAGGTTGAGGCTCGCCCCCGACAGGCTTGGGGGACCCTGGGGTCCCGCCGGCCCCGCAGGACCAGCGCCGCCGGTGTCGCCCTTGGGCCCACTGGGGCCTGCCGGTCCTGCAGGACCCGGTGGGCCACTCAGACCGGGCGCACCAACCTCACCCGGCGAACCACTCGTCCCTCTCGGGCCGACTGGACCGGCAGGGCCGCTGGGTCCGGGCGGACCGCTCGGGCCGGGTGCCCCGATCTCGGCCAGCAACGACCACTGGCACGAGCTGCAGGTGCTGCCGGCAACCCCCTCGGTCGTGGCCGCGTCTCCCGGTTTATGCCCCAGGTTCTTGCGCACCAGACTGAGGTAGCTCGATCCCAGGTACTGCACTGCGTCGCCGGCGTTGTAGGTCTTGTTCGGAAGCCACGTCTGCCGCCAGGTCAACGCAGCGGCCGCGAAGGCTGGGGCGGTGCACGCCAGCAACAGGACAACTACGAAAGCTCCGATCGTGCGGTTCAAGGAGAACGGTCCGGCAGGTATCATGACGGCGCCCACCTTTCAAAAAGAAGCCCACTGGGTCGTGCGGATCTCTTCTACGGTAGCCGCTGAATTCTAAAATGTCAAATGGCCATAAACGTGGCGCCCGCCCCAGGGCTCCCACCCCCGAAAAAGGGCGCCGCTACGCCGCCGGCTCGAGCTCCTCCGGCTCCGGCGGCACTCCGCCCAGGATCTTCCGCGCCTGATCCACGTCCAGCTCGCCCTCCCAGCGCGACACGGCCACCGTGGCCACACCATTGCCGATGAGGTTGGTAATGGCCCGCGCTTCGGACATGAAGCGATCGATGCCGAGCAGCAGGGCGAGGCCGGCCACCGGAATGTTCCCCACGGCCGACAGGGTCGCCGCCAGGGTGATGAAGCCGCCCCCGGTCACCGCCGCCGCGCCCTTCGAGGTGAGGAGCAGCACGGCGAGGATCTCCAGCTCCTGCGCCAGGGTGACGTGCGTGTTCGTCGCCTGGGCGATGAACAGGGTCGCGAGCGTCAGGTAGATGGAGGTGCCGTCGAGGTTGAACGAGTAACCCATCGGCACCAGCAGACCCACCACCGACTCAGGGCAGCCGAGCTTCTCCAGTTTGCGCATCAGCAGAGGCAGCGCCGACTCCGAGGACGAGGTGCCGAGGACGATGAGGATCTCCTCGCGGATGAAACGCAGGAACTTGAGGATCCCCAGGCCCGCCCAGCGCATCACCAGGCCCAGCACGAGCAGCACGAACAGCAGGCTGGTGAGATAGAAAGTCGCCATGAGCTGGCCGAGGCTCAGGAGACTGGCAATCCCGAACTTGCCGACCGTAAATGCCATGGCGCCGAAGGCGCCGAGCGGGGCGACCCGCATGACGATCGCCACGATGCGGAACAGCACGTGGGAAACCTCTTCGACGAAGCGCAACACGAGCGCCCCTTGAGTCTTCAACGCCGCGAGCGCGACACCAAACAGAATCGCGAAGAGCAGCACCTGAAGGATGTCGCCCCGCGCGAAGGCATCGGCCACGTTCTTGGGAATGATGTTGAGAAGAAAATCGGTGGCGCTGAGGGAGTGACCGGACGAGGTGTAGCTGGCGATGGCGCTGGTGTCGAGCTTCGCCGGATCGGCGTTCATCCCGGCACCCGGCCGCACCGCCTTGCCGACGATCAGTCCGAGCACGAGTGCGAAGGTGGTCAGCACTTCGAAGTAGACAATTCCCTTGAGGCCGATGCGCCCGACGCGCCTCAGGTCGCCCATCTTGGCGATGCCCGTCACCACCGTCGTAAAGACGATGGGCGCGATCAACATCTTGACCAGCTTGATGAAGCCGTCGCCCAGCGGCTTCATCGCCGCGCCGAGCGACGGATTGACGACGCCGAGGATCGCCCCGAGAGCGACCGCCACCAGCACCTGGGCATAGAGGCTATGGGCGAACCTTCTCAATCGTCGGCCCTCCGGATCGCGCGCCGGCTCAAAAGCGTTTCAATCGATTTCGCGGGCGGCTTTGCCGCTCAGTGCCGCGGCGGAGGTTGCGACGAGCACTGCTCCCGCCGCGATGAACAATCCCTTGAGGCTCCACTGCGCCAGCACACCTGAAAGAGCCAGGGAAACCGGCACCAATCCCACGGCGGCGAACATCAACACGCTCATCACGCGGCCCAGGAGCGCGCGCTCGACGCGCATCTGCAACCAGGCGCTGAACTGTACGTTGACGAACCCCACGCCCAGTCCCATCACTGCCAGCAGTACCGCGATCATGATCAATCCGTTCGCCTTGGGAACCAGGCCGATACCGATCAGCTCGACACCGCAGAGCAGGCTCATGATCGTGAACTGCAGACCGCGCTTGCGGGGCCGCTTCACCGTGCCGCCGAGCACGATGCCGGCCAGCGTGCCGCCGCTGAAGCAGGAGAGCAGCGTGCCAAAGGCCGCCGACGAGTCGAAGCGGAACTTCGCCATCGCGGCCAGGCCGACGCCGATTGGCCCGGCAACGCAGAAGTTGATGGCGGCGAAAATCACCATCAGCGAAAGCAGCGGCGGATCGTTGCGCACCGAGCGCAGACCCTCGACGATGGAATGCAACATGCTGGGCCGGGACGGCGCGCCCGGGCCGCCACCCGCTCCAGCCGTCGCCGGAGCCTTCAGGGGATCGGGAATCCTGAACAACGCCGCGAGCACCGCGAGGAAGCTCAGGGCGTCAAAAAACAGCGCCGAGGCGATGCCCCAGCTCTTGATCAGCAGACCCGCCGGCGCCGGCCCGGCCATCTGTGTCAACACTGTCGAGCTTTGAAACAGCGCATTGGCGGGCCGCAGCTGTTCCGGCTGTACCAAGGTCGGGATGAGCGCCGAGCCGGCTGGAAAAGAGAACGCATCCGCGACGCCGAACACGAAGGTCAGCGCGTAAAGCTGCCAGAGCTGAATGAGATCGAGCCAGATCAACGCCGCCACGGTGCCGACCAGCACGGCCCTCACGGTCGCCGTCGCCATCAGCACCCGCCGGGCGGAAAAGCGATCGGTCACGGCGCCGCCGATCAGCATCAGCGCCGCGCGCGGTATCGCCGCCGTCATCAGAATCGTGCCCAGCGCGACGCTCGAACGCGTCAGTTGCAGCACCAACCAGGGCAGGGCGACGAGATAGAACTGATCGCCGAGCAGCGAGATCGTGGCGCCGATCCACAGGTTGCGGAAATGCGGCAGCCTGATGGGATGCCGCAACCGGGGAGCCGGGACCGGAGCGGTTTCCGGTGATCCGGGCGATCCCGAAGATTCCCCAACGACGGCGGTCGCTGATTTCATACCTGGACACCTCCGCTCCGCCGCATCCTCGGCTTGAAGGGCCTCACCGTAATACCCGCTTTCAGGGAAGTCAACAGGAAGCCGCGTGCTCCGGTGGATCGCTGACGCACCTGCTACCATCCCAATCGCCATGCCGCGTCGATCCCGCAAGAGTCGATCCCGAAAAAACGGTCTTCTCGCCGGGGTCCGTGTGGTGGATGCCTCCCGGGTTCTCGCCGGGCCGTACCTCGCGATGTTGCTGGGCGATCTGGGGGCGGATGTGATCAAAGTGGAGCGCCCGGGGACGGGCGACCCGACGCGAAGCTGGGGGCCGCCGTGGGTCGGCGAAGGCGCGAACCGCGTCAGCGCCTACTTCGTCTCGGCCAACCGCAACAAACGGTCGGTGGCCCTGGACCTCAAGCAGCCCGCGGCGCGCGCGGCGTTCGAGCAGCTGGTCGCCGGCGCGGACGTTCTGGTAGAGAACTTCCTTCCCGCGGAGTGGCGCCGGCTCGGGTTCCGCAGCTCCCGCTTCACCCGCCGGCATCCGCGGCTGGTGCAGTGCACGGTCACCGGCTACGGTGCCGCCGGTCCCGAGGCGGATCGTCTGGCGTACGACTTGATCCTCCAGGCGGAATCAGGACTCATGTCGCTCACCGGCTTCGCGGACGGCGAGCCGGTGCGCGTGGGCGTCGCCGTCGTGGACGTCCTCTCCGCTCTCTACGGCCTCGCGGGCGTGCTCGCGGCTCTGCGCCAGCGGGACGAGACGGGCCGTGGCAGCCGGGTCGAGGTGGCCATGGTGGACGCCGGCATGTCCTTTCTCTCCTACGCCGCCCAGTCGTGGCTCGCCGACGGCCGCCAGCCTCCGCGGCTGGGCTCGGCCCACCCCAATCTCGTCCCGTATCAGGCCTTTCGCGCCACGGATGGCTGGTTCGTCGCCGGCGTCGGCAGCCAGGAGCAATGGCGCCGGTTCTGCACCGCGATCGAGCGGCCGGAGCTGGCGGACGACCCGCGCTTCGCCACCAGCGAAGGACGCGTGCGCCATCGCGACGATCTCGTGGCCCTCCTCACTCCAATCTTCGCCGCCCGCTCCGTCGCCCATTGGGACGCCGTCCTGCGCGCCCACCGGGTGCCTGGCGGGCCGCCGGTCACCGTCGGCGAGGCCGTCGAGCGGGCGCGCCGCCGCGGCCAGGTGATGGACCTTCCGGCCGGCGCCTACGGCAACCTGCCCACCGTCGCCGCTCCCTTTCTCTTCGACGGCCAGCGCGCCGCCCCCTCCGCGCCACCTCCCGCCCTCGGCCAGCACACCGACGAGGTCCTGCGGGAGGCGGGGCTCACGGCGCCGGGAGAGGGACCGACTACAATCCGGAACCTGGCCGTTCACCGATGAATCGCACCCATTGCCCAACAGCCCTCGTCGTTTCGATCCTTACGGCGCTTTGCCTGTTGGGAGGGTGCCGGCTGCCGGCGGCTCCGGTCTCCAGGCCGCCGATGACCGCCATCCGGCTCGCGGCGGGCGACCGGGTTCTCGTCCTGGCTCCCCATCCGGACGACGAGGTGCTGGGAGCGGGGGGCGTTCTGCGGGAAGCCGTTCGGCGGGGCTTGCCGACGCGGGTCGTTTTCCTTACCAACGGCGACAGCAACGAGTGGTCCTTCCTCGCCTGGCGCAAACGCCCGGTGATTCTGCCCCAGGCCGTCATGGCCATGGGAACCTTGCGCCGGAAGGAGGCCCTGGCGGCGGCGGCCATCCTGGGAGTGCCGGCCGCCAACGTTTCGTTCCTCGGCTATCCGGATTACGGCACCCTCGCCATCTGGCGCGATCACTGGGGAGACCGTCCACCGGGCCGCGGCCGTCTCACCCGCGCCACGGCCGTTCCCTACGAGACGGCGTTCCGGCCCGGAGCCCCCTTCAAGGGCGAGGAGATTCTCGCGGATCTGGAGACCATCCTGCGGCAGTTCCGGCCGACCCGGATCTTCCTCTCCCATCCTGGCGATCGCCACCCGGATCACGCGGCGCTCTATCTCTTTACCCGCGTCGCTCTCTGGGATCTTCAAGGCAAGGTGGCGGCGATTCGCCATCCGTTCCTCATCCACTACCCGCACTGGCCCGGAGAGAAAGGTTTCCATCCGACCGAGGAGCTGGCGCCGCCGGCGAAGCTGCTGGCTGGTTTTTCCTGGCAGACTCTCGAGCTGGGGCGCGAGGAGATCAACGTCAAGCGCCTGGCCCTGGCGGCCCACCACACCCAGTTCGATTACAGCGCATCGCGCCTTCTCCCCTTCGTCGCCGCCAACGAGCTCTCCGGCGATCTCGACCTGCCGGCGCTCGTTCCCGGGGGTGAAGCGGTCAACCTTCAAGACCTTGCCGTTCGCATCGTGAACCAGGATCTCGAAATTACGGCGACACTCGAGCACTCGTTGCCTCAATGGTCCGCCGTGAATCTATATGCCTTTGGCTACCGGCCGGGACGCCTTTTTGGCACCATGCCGAAGCTGGCGATCCGCGTCGGGCCCGACATTCTGTCCGTCCGCGATCAGGGGCACCTTCTCCCGCGCACGACCATCGAAGCGCACGTCACGGGCACGAAGCTCCTCGTCCGCCTTTCCCTCTCGGTGCTCGGCGATCCCGACCGTCTCTTCCTCCACGCCGAGACCCGGATGCGGGCCAACTCGTTGAGCCAGACTCCCTGGTGGGTGTTGGAGATGCCCTCATCACCCCGATCCTCTCTCTCCCGGCCGGCGGGGGGAGGCTGGGAGAGAGAGGGTTGGGAGAGTGAGGGTTCGCCCCCGAAGGGGCGCTGACGGCGGCTGAGGCCGCGTCGAAGGCTTGGAAAAGGTTTCTACATCAGGTGCCGCGTGCTGCCGGCCTTCACTTCGATCCAGCCGCTGGTGCAGACGCGCCCTTCGGGCGGCTGCGGGCAGAAGCAGGCGCTATTGCTCCCCGACTCGAGGCTTGCGCTCTGGCCGGGTTCGACACTCACCGTCTGCGCACTGGGCTTCGACTCGCACGAGCCTTCGCCATAGCGCGTATAGAGGGTGATGTGGTGATTGGAACCGTTGGCGAAGGTCACGCCACTGCTCGTCGCGTCCGCGGCGAAGGCCGCCACCGAGAGCACCGCGCCGGCCACCAGGGCCAGCACCAACGAGCTTCTGAACATCCCATGCTGCATCTGTAACCTCCTTGTTGAGTTGAGAAGCGGCCTGCCGGATTGGCACTCAAAGGCCTACCCAATCAGGGCCGCGATCGAATTACGCAAAACAGATGCCGAAGGGTGCGACAGCGAAGTGACGTCCTGCGGGAGACAAAGGGAAGGCGAAACCGGCGCGGTCAAGCCCGGAGGAGCTCCCAACCAAACCGAGCTCCGCCGGGCCTTGCAAGCGGATCAGGCGCGTCTCAGGTAATGACGCACTGCGGCGGAGTCGACGGGCAATTCATTGCCGTCGGGCAAACATCCGGAAAGACCGTGCAGCGGATGCAGTCGGAGATGATATTCGTGCAAGGATTGAGGAAGGACACTGGGACGACGGCCGCGCCGCCAGCATCCTGCAGTCGGGACTCCGCCAGCGAGCGTAGCGTCTCACGGCTCAGGCGCAGCTTCTTGGCCTTCTGCTTCTTCATGCTCTACCTCCTTCGTCGGAAAATCCGGGCAGAAACGTCTGCCTGGAAAGTTGGCTTGCTCTCTCACCCTCAACCCCCGACCTGGTCCTCCACGACGCCACCCGGGAACTCCATCAAGTCGGGCATGTCGCCCAGCGGCCCCCGCAAGGCGAGCCCGACGAGGCGGCGGTCGATACGCAGCAGCAAGTACCGCCGCAGGAGCTCCTCGACGGCCGCTGCGATCTCGGATTCTTTCCCTCCCAGACGAGCGGCCAGAGTGGCCCTGAGCCGCTCCTCGACGGGCGCCTCGTCGCAGGCCAAGTAGACCTCCCGCGCCAGTCCGGAGATTTCGCACCGCCGTTCCAGAGCGCAATCCCGCGAGTCTTCGAAGACCAGGACGGTGCCGTCGTCCGCCACCATGAGCTCGGGCGGTCCCTTCCAGAAAGCGCGGATCCAGCGGTCGAGCGCACGCCGCAGGCTTTGAGCACCCGGCCGGCCCTGCATCAGATTGCTGCCGGAATCGGCAAAGGTGTCCGGCCGGCCTTCGGCGGCGAAGAAGTAGGAAAGGTTCGCGAGATCGGGCTCAGGCAGGGGATAGACGTAGGCCATGGCGGGGATCGTCCGCAGCGCGAGACCGAAGTCAACCGCCCGCTTGTGATAGGGGCTGAAGCGGTCGTACCGGACGCGGGAGGCGCTGCCCGGCGGGTGCAGGTGCTCCAGGGCCGGAAACCACTGGGCCATCTCGGCGTACCAGGCGTCCTCCTCGCCGGGGAAGCCCCACAGCAGATTCCAGGCCAGGCGAATGCCCAGCTCGCGGCTCCACTTGAGGAGCTGAAGGTTCTGCCAGCCTTGGACGCCCTTGTCCATCAGCTCCAGCACGGCCGAATGGAGACTCTCGATGCCCGGCTGCACCCAGCTGATGCCGGCGCGCTTCAGCATCTCCACCTGCGGGCGGCGGAGGTTGGACTTGATCTCGTAGAAGATGCGCCGGCCGGCGTTGCTCTCCGCCGCCAGAGCCGGCAGAACGCTCTTGAAATAGGCCATGTCGAGAATGTTGTCCACCGTCTCGAAGCTGGCGATGCCGTGGCGCTCCTCCAACTCCCGCATCTCCGCCAGGACCTTGGCGGGCGACTTCGAGCGGAACGTCATCGACGTGCCGTTGAGGCCGCAGAACGTGCAGTGGCGGGCGGCGCCCCACCAGCAGCCGCGCGAGGTCTCGAGGGGGAGACCGGGACGGATGGCGGCGGCGAAGCGGCTCTCCTCGACGGCGCGGAAGTAGTCGTCGAAGTCCGGCACCGGCAGCGAGTCGAGCTCGTGGAAGACAGGGCGCGGCGCCTCCTCGGAGCCGCCGGCGATCGCCAGGCGGGGGCGGCCGGCAGTATTGCGGTGCGCCGGCCCGAACACGCCCGACGGCAACCGCTCCTTCGGCACCTCCCGGCCGTGGGCGAGGACCTGGCGGCAGAGATCGCCCACCAGGGCGTCGGCCTCGCCGGAAACCACGTAGTCCAGCCAGGGGAAGCACCTGTGCGTGGTGAGCCCCATGACGCTCTCGCAGTTGGCGCCGCCCAGCAGGGTGACGACGGTGGGATCGATCTCGCGCACCCGGCGCAGCAGGGCGAGGGAGGCCACGTGCTGCTCGAACGTCGAAGTGCAGCCGATGATGCGGGCGCCGGTGGCGAGAGCCTGCCGCGCGGCCTGATCGACGAACCCGGTCGCCGCCGCCCGAACCTTCCGCAGATTTTTCTGCAGCCTGATGGCGTCGGACGGTTTGAGGCCATAGCCGGCGATCTGCTCATAGGCGCCGGCGATATGGCGGAGATACGCCTCGTCGTCGCGCACGGCGTCGGGAAACGCCGCCGCCGCGAACGTCCATTCGCCGGCCAGGAACTCCTTGGGGAACTGGAACGAGGCGAGGTTGTAGAGCGGGAGCCCCACCATCTCGGCGAACGCGAGGTTGGGATAGACCACGCTGGTGGCAACCCCCTCCCGTTCCAGCAGCGCCTTGAGCAGCCCGAGGGCGAGCGACGGCCGGCCCAGCGAGGCATAGGGCATGTTCACCAGGCAGACGTCCACCCTGCCCGGCAACACTTCGGGCTCGCTCCCCCACTCGGCGACAGCAGTCATGACAGATCTCTCCGGTGATGCGGCCCCAAGGCCGCCTACTTTGAAGGTGCCCTGGCGGGGGGTTTGGGGGACGGCAAGTACTATAAGAGGGACGTCTCCACGGTGTGGTCTTACTCCAACGTACCCTCGCTGAGGCCTCCCGCAGCGACGCTTACGGTGGCCGCAACCGCGCCGAGAGTCACCGTGTAGGCTCCTTCCGGCAGACCGTCGAGTCGCAGGGGTTTCCCTGGGGTGATCTCCAGGTTGGCGCCGAGCATCCGCATCATCCAGGAAACGTCCCAGCCGTTTGGCGAGACGACCCGTGCGGTACCCTCGCCGCTGGCGCTACGGACAATCAGATTGCCCGTCGCCCCGAGCCGCACGGTCAAACCTTGACGAGCCTGTTCCAGGCTGGTCCAATTACCCAGCGCGAAGCTGCCCCCAATGAACGCTCCGGCACGCACCTGCGGAGCAAGCGGCGGCTCGATGCCGGCCGCAGCCTTGCCGTCTGTGGCAGTGACAAGCAGCCGCATACCCTTTCCCTGTTCCTCGAAGAAGACCATCGCCCCCGAGACAGGGGAGCCGGACCGGTCGAGCACCGTTACCGCCACCTGAGGCGGGTCCTGCTTTTGGACCACCAGGCGGACTGGATCGGGCGGCCGCTCGGCGGAGAGCTCGATCGAAGTCACGGCGCTCGCCAGCTCATCCTGCCGCGCCTGGAGAGCGAGCTTGCCAGGTGCCAGACCCAGAAGTAGAAAGGTCCCATCCGGGCGCGCAAAGGCCAGTGCGCCGCTCGTCAACTCGCTAATCGTCGACCCTGTGGCTGGGCTGCCGTCCTTCGTCACCACCACGCCGGCAACGTTGGAGCCGGCAAAGAGAAGAACCGCTTCGAAATGATCCCCCGCCGGGATTTGCAGACTCAACTCCGGAGTGCCCGATCCCCGCCGAGGTTGAAAGGCAGCCCGCCACGGTCCTGGCGTCAAGTCCCGGGTTTGAAACGATCCATCCGCCTCAACCGTGACGTCGACTTGCGGACGGCCGGCACCGAAGACCTGCTGCTGGCGCAGGCCGGTCGGCGAGACTTGGTTATCAATGCGAGCCCAGCCTTGAGGCTCTGCCGAATGCCAGACGAGCGAACCGGAGCCGGCGGCAACACCACCGATCATCACCCTGCCGGTCACCAGCAACGCGCCCGGAGCGCAATCGACGTCGAGCTCACCGCCGCCGGGAACGTCGATTTCTTGCTCACACAGAATCTTCGGTCCCGTGGCGACCGAGACCCGCGCGGCGCCTGCCGGCACGTTCGGAACCTCGGCCTCGCCGTTCCAAACCTGAGCGCTCAACATGTCCGCCGAGAGCCATTGATGGCGCAGATCGACTTGTGCCACGGCATCGCCCAGGGAATCGCGGCCGAGCCGGGAAGGGTCGACGCGCACGCGTACGACCGCTCCTCCGACAAGAGTGATGGTTCCCACGTCGATCGGAGGAGCAGCTCCAGCGGCTGGAGAATCGGAGGAGGAATCCGGCAGCGTCACATCGAGCGCGGCCCGGGCGTAACCTGTAGCCTCAACTCGCAAGGTCGCCGGACCAGGCGCGAGACCGGAGAGACGGAAACGCCCATCCTCGCCGCTCGTCGCCTCTACCAGGTCGTGGGCTCCCCAGGCCATCGCAGGTCCCTGCGGGCCAGGCCGGGGCAGCCAGATCCGAGCCCCGACAATCGGCTCTCCCTGGCGTCCGGTGACGGCACCCACGACCTCCGGGCCGGCCGGCGCCTTCAGGTCCCCCAGGTCGCGCACCTCTCCCGACACCCCGGCGGCGAGCGTGAGGCGCAGCTCCCGAGTCGCCGGAGAGCGCAACACGAGTTGGGCCTCCTTGCCCGGCTGGAAGTCTTCTTCGAAACGGCCGTCCGAGTGAATCATGCCTTCGTTGCTGCAATTCACACCTTCGATTTTCAGCGTACCTTCGGCGACAGGCGCGCTCGCTGCATCCAGCAATCTGCCCCGAACGACAAAAGCACGGCGCAGGAGGATCAGGGCCTGCACCGGCAACGGCGGTTGGAGGCGCTGCGAGCCCGGCAGGTGACCCACGGCCGTGCCATGGAGCTCCAGCGGCGCTACAGGCACGCCCGCGATCTTGGCATGGCCCGTGCTGTCCGAGGTAGCCGAAAGCCCGGGTCCGGCGTCGATCTCCGCGCCAGGAACCGGCTGACATGTCTCGTCGATGGCCTCAATCGCAAGAATCTGTCCGGGC
>DATIOS010000259.1:0-9090 GCA_035472915.1 Thermoanaerobaculia bacterium | reverse complement strand
CACAGCACGACGGGGGAGCCGAGAGTCTCGCTGCCGCGCACGCCGGCTCGAATCTCGGCGGTGTCCTTCTCGATCTGCATTCGCCGGCCGCGACCGTGGCCGTGCTGGCGGCGGGCTAGATCGTGGGCGAGCAGGTCGAGGTCCACCCGCAGCCCCGCGGGGAGGCCGGTGAGCAGGGCGGTGAGGCCGGGACCGTGGCTCTCCCCGCCGGTGAGAAGCTGGAGCCTGCGCATGGCGGGGAAGGATAGCAGGCGGAAGTGAGATGGTCCGCGATATCCTCTCTCGGCTATGAACTCAAATTCCACATGGCGTCCCATTCTCGCGGCCGACTCGGCGAACCAAGTCATGCAGGTGGTCGGAGAGATCGCCGCCGATCTTCAGTCCAGGATTTCTTCCTCGTCGCTCGGCATTAGCCCGGGTCTGGCCGGCGGTGAGTCGGGGCTCGCTCTGTTCTTTTCCTACCTCGATCAGGCGCGTTCTGGCGAGGGATTTGACGAAGTTGCCATGGAGCTGCTGGAGCGGACCATCTCGGCGACGGCGGAGAACCCGCTCATGCCCAGCCTCTACAGCGGCTTTTCGGGGGTCGCATGGACCTTGGAGCACCTGGCGGGAAAGCTCTACGAGGACGTCGACGGCGAAGAGGATGCCGGCGAGGAGGTGACCGCGGCGCTGGTCGAGCACGTGGCCCTGACGCCTTGGCAGGGGCACTATGATCTGATTTCCGGCCTCGTGGGCTTCGGAGTCTTCGCTCTGGAGCGGCTGCCGCGCCCCGGTGGGGAAGAGTGTCTGCGCCGGGTGGTGGCCCGGTTGACCGAGCTCGCCGAGCTCAATCCCCGGGGAATCACCTGGCGGACGGGGCCGGAGATCATGTCCGAGAAGGACGCCGAGATCTTCCCGGCGGGCAACTACAACCTGGGCGTTGCCCACGGCGTGCCCGGAGTGATCGCTCTGCTGGGGTTGGCGCAGAGAGCCGGCGTGGAGTGCCGACCGCTGTTGGATGGCGCTGTGGAGTGGCTGCTGGCCCAGAAGCTGCCGCCTGATCTAGGGTCGTTTTTCGGCTACAACGTGGCCGCTGGCGCCGCGCCGGCCCCCTCGCGAGTCGCCTGGTGTTACGGCGATCTGGGGATTTCCGCCACTCTGATGGTCGCCGCCCGCGCCGTCGGGGAGCGGGCCTGGGAGGCCGAGGCCTTGGAGATCGCTCGCCGTTCCGCGGAGCGTTCGCTGAAGGAATCCTCAGTGATTGACGTAGGGATCTGCCATGGTGCGGCCGGCGTTGCCCACCTCTTCAACCGCCTTCACCAGGCGACCGGCGATCCCGCCCTCGCTGATGCGGCCCGGCGCTGGATCGACGAGGCCCTGGCCTTACGCCGGGGCGAGGGAATCGGCGGCTTCCTAGCGTGGGCGCCCAACGAGGAGCGGGAGCTCGGCTGGCGGGAAGATGCCGGTTTCCTCACCGGCTCGGCGGGCATCGGCTTGGTCCTGATGGCGGCGGCGACGGCGGTAGAGCCGGAGTGGGACAGGGTGCTGCAGGTGTCACCGGTTTGAGCGTCTTGCAGTGGCAAAGCCGCCGATCAGAAGGTACCGGGCTTCGGATCGGTTGAGAGCGTCGCAGATTTCGGCAAGGTCTTCGATCGTCGGCGCACGTGAGTCCGGGCCATCATCCTCGTCATCCATTCGTCCGCCTCCTCGAAGCTGCGGAAACGATACACCCCCCTGGGGACGAGGGCCGGACTACCGCGAAGAGCCCAGGCCGTTTGGAGCAGACGGTCTGTGTCGGCGAGAGACGTGCCGATCTTGCGCCGACCCACGGTCTTCATCTTCAGCTCTGCCATGGCCTCTATACTACGCGATCTTCAAGAAGGCGGTGCCAACACCGGCTTCTCCGGCCGGTTCCCTTTCCGCGCCCGCGCCGCTCGCGATTCGTGGAGCTGGTAGAGGAAGTCGTAGAGCACCAGCTCGTGGGCGCGGGCGGCGGAGCGGATCATGCGATTGACGTGCATGTGGATAAGGCTGGGGGCGAGATCGGCGATGGACTGGTTGAGCCGGCCGGCGGCCGCACGCTCCCGCAGCTCGGCGCAGACCGGTGCCAGGCGCTCCGAGCGGCGGCGCAGCACGGCGAGGGCGGGAGCGAGATCGCTGGCGTCGTCGCCCGCCGGGTCGAGCAGCGGGACTAGGCTCCGCCCCTCCTTGCGGAATCTCTGGTCGAGCTGCACGCGCAGGCTCTTGCCGCCGCCGAACTCGCGGCCGAAGGATTCCTTCATTCCCCGCAGCGTTCGCATCCGGTCGTCGCCTTCGAGGCCGAGGTCGGTGAGCAGCATATCGGCGCCGCGCAGGGCCAGCCGCCAGCGCACCTCGGCCCCTTCGTCGCCTTCGAGCATTTCGACCATGGCGAGAACGGCGTCGCTGTCGGCCTCGAAGATCGATTCGGCGAGCAGCATCCCCTCCGGTCCGCCGTAGCGCTCCACTTCCCGCTCATAGGTGTCCAGCTGCATTTTCCACAGCCGGCCGTCGGCCAGCCGGGGACCCAGCTCGGCATGCAGGCGGGGGAGCAGCCATCCGCCCAGCTCCTCCGGCTTGCCGTGGAAGCGCAGGCGCAGGTGCCACTCCGGATCGCCATAGCGGATGAAGAACCAACTGTTCGCCGCGCCGTGGGCGAGCGCTTCGCGGGCGACCGGCGCCACGACTTCGCGCAGCAGGCCGTCGGCCGTCGAAGTGCCAGTGTAGACCTTGAGGTACAGCCACTCGGAGCCGGGTGGGAAGGTGCGACTCAGGGGTGGTGGCGCAAGGGCAGCCGGACGTTCCGTCGGCGTTATCTTTTCGGCCTGCGCCTCCCGGGGCTTGCGGACATAGGTCACCAGGATCTCGTGCAGGAACCGCCCCTCGGGGCCGGTCGCCGCCAGCTCGTCCGGCCCCGGAAAGACCTCCACTAGGCGAGCGCGATCGCGCTCCTCGATGACGTCCAGGAAGGTATCGATCGAGAGGATGTTGTCGAGGTCGACCAGCAACTCGTTGTCGGCGTCGACCAGGGCGATAAGCCGGGGCAGATTTCGCTCTCCCCGCCACTTCTGTACGGCGGCGTAGCGCGCGGCTCCCTGCGCCTTGGCGAGGGCTTTGATCTCGGCTTCCACCATCCACCAGGAGGCGCGGGTGAGCACCAGCCGGCCCGCGGTGACGCGCGGGAGGAACGCCGCGCCGTCCAGGGCGCCCCAGCTCCAGCTCATGCCCCCCAGGACGCCCTGGCCCTGGAGCATGCAGAGGAAGCGGTAGACCCCGAGGCTGCCGCGCCAGAAGTTGTGGGCGCTGGTGAGCCGCGGAACCACTTCTTTTCCCAGGCGCGCCGAGCGCAGCACGATGCGATTGCCCGCGACCGAGACCCGCAGATCGGAAACCGGGAGCTGGTGCTCGGCAGGAGCGCCCGAACGGCCGAGGAAGGGGATCTCGTAGTCGCGTAAGACGGGTCGCGCCAGGATGTTGCCGATCCGTCCCTGGGGGAGGTGGACGATCTCGGCGAAGATCGCGTCGGGTCGATGGGACTCCTCGGCGCGCAGGTGCTCTTTGACCAATCGGTCGAGCTCCGGATCGGCATGGCAGAAGCGCCCGAGAAGCCGGGCTCCCGATGGGCCGCCGCCGTTGTCGAAGAGAAGGCGGAAGTCGCCCGACTCGAGGGCCGCTGGCGATGCGGCGGCGACGGTGGCCATGACGTGCAAGGTGTCAGGGAGCGGCGATTTGGGCGGAGCGCCTTCGGCCGGCGCCATCCTCTCCAGATCTTCGGCCGTGAGGTCGATCTCCCGCTTTCCCTTGGTCAGGGCGTCGTGGACCTTGGCGAGGAGCACCGCCATCACCCGCCCCCAGGCAACCGTGGGTTCGGCGGGAGTGCCGGCGAGGACGATCCCCCGCAGCAAGGGAGAGGCCTCGGCGCCAGAGTCGGCCGAGCGCTCGAAGCCGATGCCCACCTCCTCGTCCAGGGCTTCGAGCAGCGGCACCTCGCGCCCTTCATAGCGCTCGTTGAAGTCCTTGCGGAAGCGGTCCAACCCCTCCATGGGACGGTCGCTGACGAGGCGGTAGAGGATGTCGACGGCACGCCCAAGCTCTTCCAGGACGTCGGCTCCCAGCACTGCCTGGTCGGCGGGCTTGACCATGTCGAGCTGGAAAAGGCGAGACATCTCGACCGGCGTCGGCAGCTCGCGCAGGGTCTCGGCGATCGCCTCGTAGCGCGCGGGAGATTGCCCGGGGCCGGCGGCGTCGAGGGCCGCCAGCTCGTCCCGCACCTTCACCAGGCGCTCGACGGCGCCGCTGGCGGCGGTAACACCGACCGGCAACTCGCCGAGCTGCGCGATCACGTCGTGGATGGCCTCCGGGCCGGTGACTGGAGTGGAGAGGTCGGAGACCAGGATCTGGCTGTCGATCAGCTCGGTGATGAACTCGAAAGCCTCCTCGGGAGTCACCTCCCCGTCGGGATCGAAGGCCACCAGGGCATCCACGAGATCGCGGGTGCGGGCGCCGCCCTCGGCGCGGCGGAGGGCCTCTTCCAGGTAGTCCGAGACGTCGACCGCCACCAGGTGGTGGGAGCGAACCTTGTTCTCCAGCCGCGCTTCGGCATAGCGCAGCCGGCCGGCGGCGCGGTAGAGGCTGGAGTTCGGCCGGTAGAGGAGCGCCTCGCGCACGGCGGGGTCGCGCCCCAGATCCTCACAGAGGGCGAAGAGGTAATCCATGTCCAACCGGGTATGGCGCTCGTAGGCGGCGCGTGGGGCCACGGCGATGCGGGTGGGGGAGCCGGGAGTGGTCAGGACCTGACCCAGTGAACAGCCGGAAAAGAGGCCGAAGGGGGTGGCCCTTGCCGCCATTCGGTAGACGTAGCGCAGCAGGGCGCGCTCGGCCCGCGCCCCCTTCTTGCTGTCGGGCGCCGCCCGCCAGATCGCCAGACTGTCGTAGAGCGAAGGAGAGGCGAGGAAGACGGCCTCCAGCACCTCCGGGCGGGCGGCCAGGACCCCAAGGCGGGCGCGCAAATGCTCGCGGTCGGCGGCGAGAGCGGTCTCCAGGGCCAATGGATCGTTGACGGCGGCCGGCGATTCGAGGTCCGCGGAGAAAGCCTCCAGCTCCTCGAAGGGGAGGAGAGGAGTGCGGAAGGCAAAGAAGTCGGAGGGGTTGAACTGTCTCTCAGGAGTGGGCTTGGCCATGATTCTCCCGGGCGAAGTCGATGAAGCCCCGCTCGACGTCGGTGGAAAGCAGGCGGACCCGCACCCGGTCGCCTACGTCGAGCCCTTGGAAGCCCCGTTCGAGGCGGCCCTCGACCAGGGGGTGAAGCGTGCGCACCCAGGTTCCTTTGTCCGACGCGCCGGTGACGATGGCGTCGAAGGTCTCACCCACCCGGTTCTCCAGCAGCAGGGCCGCCGCGGACTTGCGTACCTGCCGCTCCACCTTCTGGGCCGCGTCCTCCTGCTGGGTGCAGTGCTGGCCGAGCTGGGAGAGCTCGTCGAGCGAGTAGGGAGCCGGCTTTTTCCCGAACGCCGCCTTGAGCAGACGGTGGGTGATGAGGTCGGGATAGCGCCGGTTCGGCGCCGTGGCGTGGGTGTAGTCCTTGACCGCCAGGCCAAAGTGCCCCGGCGGGTCGCCGCCCGGCGGATCGGCCATGTACTCGCCGGGCCCCAAGAGCTTGATGACCGAGAGCGAGAGGTCCGGAAAGCGGAGAGGATCCTTCTCGTGCCGCTGCTCCAGGAACTCGTTGAGGGCGCGAGCGTCCGGCTCCCCGGGCAGGTGAGCACCCAGGCCGGCCGCCAGCTCGACGATGCGGTCCCAGCGCTTGGGGGTACGCACCACCCGGCGCAGCGACGGGAGGTTGTGCTCGTCGAGGAATCGCGCGGTGACGCCGTTGGCGGCGACCATGAAGTCCTCGATGAGCTGCTTCGCCCGGTTCGGCTTGTCCTCCCTGAGGTCGGTGACCTTGCCGTCGACCAGCACCGGCCGGGCCTCGATGGTCTCGAGCTCCAAGGCTCCCTGCTCGTGGCGCAGCTTGCGCAGGCGGCTGGCGGCCTGGTCCTGAAGGCGGATCTGGGCGTCCATGCCCGGCACCGCGGCAAGCGGCGGCGGCATGGGGCCGGTGCCGTCGAGCCAGGCGGCCAGCGCGTCGTAGGCCAGCTTGCAACGGTTGTGCACCCAGGCGGGATAGACGTCCGAGGCGGCGAGCGAGCCGTCCGCGGCCACCGTCATCTCCATGACGATGGCGACGCGATCCTCGCCGTCGTTGAGCGAGGTCAGGCCGGTGGAAAGCTTCTCCGGCAGCATGGGAAAGATCTGGGCGGCTGTGTAGACCGAAGTGGTGTTGACCTTCGCGTGGCGATCGATGGCCGAGCCCAGAGGCACCAGGGCGTCGACGTCGGCGATGGCGACCCAAATGCGGATGGCGTCTTCGGCTTGGGCTTCGGCCACCTCGATCTGATCGAGGTCGCGGCTGTCGTCGTTGTCGATCGACGACCAGGGGAGCTGGCGCAGGTCGCGGAGGCCGGCGCCACTGGCGGGGGACGCAAGATGATCCGCCTCGGCCTGGGCCGCAGGAGGAAAATCGGGATCGAGGCCGCGGTCCAGCATGGCGCGGTGGGCGATCGCCCGGAGGTTGTGATGGTGATTTCCAGAGTTTGCTTGCATCGCGGGGAGAGGATATCAGGAGAGGTCGGGGGAGGCGGTCCCCGCCAGCCGCTGAAAGGGCTCCAGCAACGTCTCGGGAGTGCGGCACGGCCGTCCTTTCGCCTTGTCGATCCACACGTGCTCGGTGGTGCCGGTGACCAGACGCTCGTCTCCCCGGGTCACCTCATAGGCGAAGCGCATTCCGCGGCTGCCCAGGCGCTCGCACCAGCAGGCCACGCGGGTCACTTCGCCGTAGCGGGCCGGACGGTGATAGCGCACCTCGACTCCGGTGACCATCAGGAGATAGCCGAGCGCTTCGATCTCGGCGTAGTGAAAGCCGGAGAGCGAGCACAGGCTCGTCCGGGCGAGCTCGAACCAGATGACGTAGTTGGCATGGTGGACGACGCCCATCTGGTCGGTCTCGGCATAGCGGACCTCGATGTCGATCTCCGAGCGGATGGCGGTCATTTTTTCGATCTTCCAATGTGGCGGGCCACGGTCCACAGGATCTTATACCCGGCCCGCAGCGTGCCGGAGACGGTGCCGGTGATCTTCGAGACTCCCGTCCGGCGGCGATAGGAGACAGGCACTTCGGTCGATCTCAGCCCCCGGCGCACGGCCTTGACCTGCATCTCCGCCGTCCAACCGAAATCCGGGTCCGCCATGTCCAACCGCTCCAGGGCGTCCCAGCGAATGGCGCGGAACGGCCCGAGGTCGGTGAAACGGTGACCGTAGAAGAGCCTGATGAGCAGGCAGGCCACCAGATTGCCGGCGCGCGCCTGGGGGAGGAGTGCGCCCCGCTCACGATGGCCCAACACCCGCGAGCCGATCACCAGGTCGGCGTCGCCGGCGAGGATGGGCGCGACCAGCGCAGGCAGCTCGTCGGGATGGTCCGAGTAGTCGGCGTCGACGAAGACGACGACGCTGGGCGGTTCTGTCTGCCGCAAGTGGGCAAGGCCTGCGAGGCAGGCGCTGCCGTAACCCCGGCGTGGAGCATCTACGACCTTGGCTCCTCCTTCCCGGGCCACCCGGGCCGTGCCATCCAGAGAGCCGTTGTCGGCCACCACCACGCGGCGGATTGGCAGCTGGGAGAGGTCGGCCAGCACCAGGGGCAAGGACGCCTCCTCGTTGAGGGCCGGGATGACCACGTCGATCGTCGCGCCGGGAATGGCTTTGGACACCCATGGATTTTATGCCATGCTCTTGGGCCGGCCCGTGGAACGGGCCGCCATTGACCCGGTAAGGAACTGCTATGAAACTCAAGACTTGCCTTCTCTCGCTCGCCTGCTCTGCGCTGCCCGCTCTGGCTCTGGCAGCGCCGCCTGTTTCCAAGACTGTCGCTCCCGGCAAGCCTGCGGAGGGGACCTTTCACCGTATCGAGCTCGCGGCCGGCCCGGGGAAGGCCTTGCCGTACACGATCGAAGTGCCCATGGGTTGGGAGGCGCACCAGGTGGCAGGTTACCCCGGCCTGTGGATCGGCCCTGCCGACGCCAAGCCCCCTGAGGATCCGCGCCTGATCTGGGTGCGAGGGAGCATGGTCTCCCTTGCCGAGCCCGACAAGGTGGCGGCCAATATCCGCGCCAATGATGCGGCTGACCCCAAGTGGTCGGCGCCGCGGGTGGAGGTGAAAGATATCGGCGGCGTGCGCGGAGTTCTCGTGCAGATGAACACCGGCGAGGGCGACAAGGCGCGCAGCAGTTTGACGCTCAAGCTGCCGCTCGCGAAAGTCTCCCTGGATATCGTGGCCTCGGCCACTCAGGCAGAGTTCCCGCAGCAGCTGGCCCTGTACGAGCGAATTCTTCTCTCGGCGCAGCCGGCGGCGTCCGCCGCTGCGAAATAGCGATCTGCCATGCCCATCTATTCCTACCAGGGACGGTGGCCATCCCTGGGGGCTCGGGTGTTCCTGGCCCCCGGCGCCCACCTGGTCGGCGACGTGACGCTGGGCGACGACGTCTCGTTCTGGTTTCATACCGCGGCGCGAGGAGACGTCAACTACATCCGCATCGGCGCACGGACCAATATCCAGGACGGGACGGTGCTGCACGTTTCCTATCTGCGGCATCCGCTGGTGATCGGCTCGGGAGTGGTGGTGGGGCATCAGGCCGTGTTGCACGGCTGCACTGTCGAGGATGGCGCCCTGATCGGCATCGGCGCCCGCGTTCTCGACGGTGCGGTGGTGGAGCACGGAGCGCAGATCGGCGCCGGGGCGGTGGTGGCTCCCGGTCACCGGATCACCGCCGGCCATTTGGCGCTGGGCATCCCGGCGCGGGTCGTACGGCCGCTGACCGAAGAGGAGACGCGGCGGATCGCGGAAACTTGCGACCGCTACTCGGCGTTGAAGGAGCACTATCGCGAGACCCTGGGTTCGGGAGTCGAGCGGGAATCGCGTCCGGATTCATCGCAGTAAAGGAGAGGTCATGAAGCGTCGGGGAGCGGGGACGATCACGAGCGGGGACGTGGGGCAGCGGG
>DATIOS010000258.1:0-3990 GCA_035472915.1 Thermoanaerobaculia bacterium | reverse complement strand
ATGCCGCAGAGCGCGCGCAACGCCATTCTGCAAAGTTTCAAGGATGGCAAGATCGTGCTGCTGATCTGCTCGGACGTTGCGGCCAGCTTTCGCCTCAAGCTCTGGGACCCCGAGCGCGGCGAAATGGTCGGCTTTCCCGCGCGATAGGCTTGCAGGAAGGCCGGGTCAACTCGCGGTCCGGCCGTGCTAGACTTGAAGCCCGCTTACGGCCTGACGATGATCGTCGAAAAACGCCATCTGGATGGATTCACCCTGCTCAACGTGGAGGGTGTCATCAAGCTCGGGGAGAGCGCGCAATTCTTTGCCCAGACGCTGGAGCGCACGCTCTCCGACGACCACGGCCACGTCCTCATCGACTTCTCCAAGATCAACTTCATCGATTCCACGGGCATTGGCGAGTTGGTGGGCTACCTCGGGCGCTTTCGCAACTCGAAGCGGGAGCTGATCCTGGTCAATCCTTCCGAGCGCATCCGCAAGCTCCTGCACGTGGCCCGTCTCGACGAGCTGTTTCCCACCTACGATTCGGTGGAATCGGCCATCTCCGCGGAGCGCTGACCTCCCTGTTTTCGCCGCTTGCCACGGTCGTCCGCAACGGCCTGCCGGAGTCCTGGCATTTCGGTGCGGTAGCTGCCGTCACACCCGAGGGGCGCCTGGTTGCGTTCCAGGGGGACCCTCGAGCCGCGACCTTTTTGCGCTCGGCGGCCAAGCCCTTCCAATGCCTGCCGCTGCTTTTGGCCGGGGGCGCCGAGCGCTTCGCCCTGACGGCGGCGGATATCGCCCTGATTTGCGCCTCCCATGGCGGCACTCCGGCGCATACCGAGCGGGCAGCGGATCTGCTGGCCCGTGGTGGTTTCGGCGTTTCGGATCTGCTCTGTGGCAGTCATTGGCCGCTGGATGCCAAGGCGGCGGAGGCGTTGCGGCAGGCGGGAGAGACCCCGACGCCGCTTCACAACAACTGCTCGGGCAAGCACGCCGGCATGCTTCTGGCCTGCCGGCTGCTCGATTTGCCGGCTGCCGACTACGTCGCCGCCGGCCACCCCTGGCAGACGCGCATCCTGGGAATGGTGGCGGAATTCTGCGGTCTGCCGCCGGCAGCGATCGGCCAGGCTCTCGATGGGTGCAGCGTTCCCACGTATCACATGCCGCTGGCGGCGGCGGCTCGCGGGTACGCGGCGCTGGCCGATCCGCGAGCCGCGGGTCTGGCGCCGGACGTCGCGGTGGCGGTCGACGCCGTCGTTCGCGCGATGACCGGAGAGCCGGCCATGGTGGCGGGCCCGGGTCGTTTCACCACCCGTTTGATGAGTGCGACCGGCGGCCGGGTGCTGGGCAAGGAGGGGGCGGAGGGGTTCTACAGTCTGGCGGTGCGGGGTCCCGTGGCCCTGGGGGTGGCGATCAAGATCGCCGACGGCGGCGAGCGGTGCCGCGACGGTGTGGTGCTCGACGTGTTGCGCCAGCTCGGCGGGCTCGCGGGGGCTGAGCTCGCGGACCTCGCGGATCTCCACCTCCCGGCCCTCCACAACCACCGCGGGTTGAGAGTGGGCGAGGTACGGCCCGAGGTCGACTTGGAGGAGGTGTAGACTTGGTCTCCGGAATGAGAGAGCCCTCCCACCGCGCCGTCCGTCTCCTCTTGCGCTGGACCGTACCCGTCCTGGCCGTCCTGCTGATCGCCGGTTGCTCCTATCTTCACCGCGGGCGAGGCAAGGTCGACCTCTTCCGCAAGCTGAGCCCACCGGTGGCCTACGAGCTGATCCGGGACAACCCCGAGATGCTGGTGATCGACCTGCGCACGCCGCAGGAGTACAACGGCGAGACCGGCCACATCCAGAGGGCGCGGAATATCCCCCTGGATCGGCTGCCTTACCAGTTGCTGGAGATCAGCGCCTACCGCGACGAGACGTTCCTGGTCTATTGCCGGGCCGACTCCTGCGGCGCGGATGGCGTCGCCAATCTGCGGTCCAGCGGCTTCGAGAACGTCATCCTGATGGCGGGCGGCATCGAGTCCTGGATCCGCGCCGGATTCAAGACCGTGCTGCCCAAGGCGGTTGCCGGCCGGGTGACCCAAGCCCCCGTGATGCCCCTGAAACCTGGAGAGAAACCGCGGCCGACCGAGACTCCGGACGTCCCGCTGCCGCCGCCACCGCGGAAATCGCTACACTGAAGCCGACCTTTCAAGATCCTGCAGGGAGAAATCGATATGACCGTTCATTCGCCGCTGTCCACCGCCGAGGCTCTCGCCGAGCTCAAAGGCATCCTGGGTGACCGCATCCTCCTGGACGAGGACGTCCGCTCCCTCTACCGTTCCGACTTCGGACGCAAGGTGGACCGGCTGCCGGGCGCCGTCGCGCGCTGCACCTCGGCGGCCGAGATCGCCGAGGTCGTTCGCTTCTGCCGCGAGCGCAAGATTCCCGTCGTCGCCCGCGGTCAGGCCCATACCCAGAGCGGCCAGGCCACCACCGAGGGCGGCGTGCTGCTGGACACCTCGTCCATGTCAGCCATCCACGAGATCGACGAGGAGCTCGAGACCGCGACGGTGGACTGTGGCGTCGTCTGGCGCGACCTGGTGGCCGCCACTCTGGAGAAGGGACTGGTCCCTCGAGTCCTCACCAACAACCTGGGCGTGCAAATCTCCGGCACGCTTTCGATGGCGGGCCTCGGCGTCGCCAGCTTCCGCTACGGTGCCCAGGTGGACAACGTCACCGAGATCGAGGTGGTCACTGGCACCGGCGAGATCGTCACCTGCTCGCTGGAGCGCAACCGCGACCTTTTCGACGTCGTGCGCTCCGGCCTCGGCCAGTTCGGCGTCATCACCCGGGCGACCATCCGCCTGCGGCGGGCGAAGAGCGTGGTCCGCAAGTACTACCTGCTCTACGACGACCTCGCCTCGGTGATGGACGACCTCAAGAAAGTGATGAACCCCGCCAACTCCACCTTCTCCTCGCTGGAGTCGTGGTGCACGCCATGCCTTCAAGGCATCCGCAAGATCGGCGAGGGGATGGAGCTGGGAGAGGGGATGCAGACCTTCGCCGCCTGGTTCTTCCCGCTTCACCTGACGGTCGAGTTCGACGCCAGCGAGGAGCCGGACGATGCGGCGACGCTGGCCGGCCTTTCCCCTTACCGGCGCGTTCACACCGAGGACTTCACCCAATCCGAGTTCTGCAACCGCATGGATCCGGTCTTCGAGCTCTGGCGGCGCAGCGGCTACTGGGACATGGCCCATCCGTGGATGGAGACCATCCTTCCCTGGGACACCTCGCGAGAGTTCATCGAGGGAGTTCTCGACCAGACGCCGCCCCAAGCCCTGGGACCGGGAGGCCACATCCTCCTCTGGCCGGCCTACACCCCGACCTCCGAGGCGCCTCTCTTCATGCATCCTGGAGGCGAGTACGTGATGGGCTGGGGAATTCTCCCCGGCGTGCCGGCCCGCTTCCTGGACCGCGCCCTGGCGCAGCTCGACATGGCGAGCGAGCTCTCCATCCACTACGGCGGCAAGCGCTACCTCTCCGGCTTCATCACCTTCGACACGGCGGAGAAATGGGCCCAGCACTTCGGTGACCGCTGGCCGCGCATCCTGGAAGCCAAGAAGAAATTCGATCCCGACGGCATCATGGCGCCTGGGTTTATTCAGTACGAGTAGGGAAATTCTGACCCGTCGGGAGACGCCCCGCGGGGTTCCCCGCGGGGCGTCTCTACATTGGGCTGGCATCGGTAACGGGACCTTCGCCAGCTCGCCGGGGTGATGAGGGTCTACCCGCGTCCGCGGGCCTCCACCATGGCCCGATCGAGGCGGCGGCGGGGCGCGAAGATTCCAGGCGTATCGATGAACACGAGCTGGCTGGCGCCCTCGACGGCGATGCCGCGCACCGGCATCCGCGTCGTTTGCACCTTGCGGCTGACGATGCTGACCTTGGCGCCGACCAGGGTGTTGACGAGTGTCGACTTACCCGCGTTCGGCGCGCCGATGACGGCGATGAAGCCGCAGCGGGTTTCCGG
>DATIOS010000257.1:0-8144 GCA_035472915.1 Thermoanaerobaculia bacterium | reverse complement strand
CGGGCACCGTGATGCCCAGTCGGCAACCGCGCAGGCCGAGCATGGGGTTGATCTCGGCCAGCACCTCGGCCCGGGCCTTGACGGCGGCGGCGGCGATGCCCATCTGCTCCGCCAGGACCTTCAATGCCTTATCTTCCTTGGGCAGGAACTCGTGAAGCGGCGGATCGAGCAGACGGATGGTGATCGGCAAGCCGGCAAGGGCCTCGAAGATCCCTTCGAAATCCTTCTGCTGCATGGGCAGGAGGCGCGCCAGGGCAGCGGTGCGGGTCTTTTCGTCGTCGGCGAGGATCATCTGCCGCACCCAGGCGATGCGCTCGTCGTCGAAGAACATGTGCTCGGTGCGGCAGAGGCCGATGCCTTGGGCGCCAAGAGCGCCGGCCACGGTGGCGTCGTGAGGCGTGTCGGCGTTGGCGCGGATGCGCAGCCGCCGCTCGCCGTCCGCCCACTCCAGGATCTTGACGAAGGCTTTTGCGGCCGGCGACGGCTCGGCGCCGTCGAGCAGCACACGCAGCACCTCGGACTGGCTGGTGGCGATCGCTCCCGCGATTACCTCGCCGGCGGTGCCGTCCATAGAGAGCTCGTCGCCCTCGTGGAAGACCTTGCCGGCCACCCGCAACTCGCCGGCGTGCTCGTCGACGTCGAGGTCGCCCGCCCCCACGATGCAGGGCTTGCCGAGACCGCGGGCCACCACCGCCGCATGCGAGGTCATGCCGCCGCGGGAGGTGATGATGCCGACGGAGGCGTGCATGCCCACGATGTCCTCCGGCGAGGTCTCCGCCCGCACCAGCAGCACCGGACCTTTTGCGGCCATCTCGGCGGCCCGGTCGGCGGTGAGGGCGATGCGGCCGGAGGCCGCGCCTGGGCCGGCGGGCAGGCCGTGGGCCAGCAGGTTGCCGGCGGCCACGGCCTTCTTCTTCTGCTCGGCGTCGAATTCCGGCGCCAGCATCTGGGCGAGCTGTGGCGGCTCGACGCGGCCGAGGGCGTCGCGCTCGTCGATCAACCCCTCCTCCACCATCTCCACAGCGATGCGGACGGCGGCCGGGCCGGTGCGCTTGCCGGCGCGGGTTTGCAGCATGAACAGCGTTCCATGCTGAATGGTGAACTCCACGTCCTGCATGTCGCGGAAGTGGTGCTCCAGCCGGGCGCAGATCTCTTCGAGCTGGCGGTGGGCCTCGGGGAAGTCGGCGGCCAGACCCGGGCCGCCGTCCACGGGCGTGATCTCCCGCGGCGTGCGGATGCCGGCCACCACGTCCTCGCCCTGGGCGTTGGTCAAATACTCGCCGTAGACCCGCCGCTCGCCGGTCGCCGGGTTACGGGTGAAGGCCACGCCGGTGGCGCAGTCGGAGCCGCGGTTGCCGAAGACCATGGATTGCACGTTGACCGCCGTGCCCAGCAGGCCGGTGATCTTCTCGATCCGCATGTACTCCCGCGCCCGGGGGTTGTTCCAACTCTGGAAGACCGCGCGGATGGCGCCCCAGAGCTGCTCCTGGGGATCCTGGGGGAACGGCTTGCCGTGCTCGGCGATGATCCGCTTGAAATCGCCGACCACGCCGCGCAGCGACTCCGGGGTCAGCTCGAAGTCGTTGGCCGCGCCCTGGCGCTTGCGCGCGTCGCCCAGGATCTTCTCGAAATCGTGATGGGGAACGTTCAGCACCACGTCGCCGTACATGGTGAGCAGGCGCCGGTAGGCGTCCAAGAGGAAGCGCTCGTCGACGCCGCGCGCGATCATCGCCTCGACCGTGGAATCGTTCAAACCGAGGTTGAGGACGGTGTCCATCATCCCCGGCATCGACCGCGCGGCACCGGAGCGCACGGAGACCAGCAGCGGATCGGCCGGATCGCCGAAGCGCTGCCCGCACCGCTCCTCGAGCAGGGCGAGATGCTGGCCGACCTCCTCCGTCAGACCTTCAGGATAAGAACCGGCATGCTCCTGGAAGAAGGCGCAGACCTCGGTCGTAATGGTGAATCCCGGCGGCACAGGGACGCCCAACCGGCTCATCTCGGCCAGGCCCGCGCCCTTGCCGCCAAGAAGGCTCTTCTGGTTGCCGTCACCCTCCGCCGAGCCGGCGCCGAACGCGTAAACGTACTTGGTAAGCATGTCGTCTCCTCCTGGGGCTGCACGAGCTCGCTCGTCGGGAGGTGAAGCTACCCCAAGTTGGCAGGGTGTGGCCAGCCCCCGGAGGGCCGCTCATCGATCGTCATCATCCGCATCCCCACCCCCGACAGGCGTCACCGGCCGCACGAACGCCGCGTGGACGGGCGGCGGCATTGGCGAGGCGGCGCCGCGCACGGATTTCCAGAGGATCTCGTTGAGCGCCAGCTCGGGGGCGAGGTCCGCCTCGGTGTCCAGGTTCATCGCCGCCGAAGCCTCGGCGCCCCAGGCCGTGGGTGCGTTCTTCTCATCCAGGGGAATCCTTGGCTCGCGGCGATTGAAGGGCGTCAGATCCGGCTTGGACTGGAAGGCCCGGTACAGAGGCGTCGCGGCGGCGTCGTATTGGCTCATGGGTGGCAGTCCGAGGATCAACTCCATCGTCCTCAGCACGCCGGCCGTGGTGTAGAGCGTGCTATCCACCGCGCCCCGCCTGGAGTACGGACTGATCATCAGGGTCACCGAGCGATGGGCGTCCACGTGGTCCGGGCCGTTCTGGGCGTCGTCCTCGACCACGAAGATGGCCGATTGTTTCCAGTACCGGCTGTGCGAGATGACCTCGACGAGGCGTCCCAGGGCCTGATCGTTCTCGGCGATCATCGCCCGCGGCGTCGGCGAGCCGGCCCGCGTCCCCAGCGTGTGATCCCGGGGCAGGCGGACGATCGACAGCCGCGGCAGCTTGCCGTCCGCCTCGAAGCGCCGGAACTCTTCGAGCCAGAGATCCACCCGCCGGCCGTCGAGGATGTCGAGATCGTAGGGCGGGAAGTCCTCGTCGATCTTTCCCGCCAGCCCCGGAACGGACGGGCGGACCTTGCCTTTGGCCTTTTCGTCCTGCCAGGAAACGAACTCGCCGTAGCTGCGCACGCTCAACTCGGCGCGGTTGCAGGCGTCCCAAAGATAGCCGTTCGCGGGAGCAGTGAGGTTGCCGTAGGGGTTGCGCTGCGGCCCGCCGCCTTCGCTCAGGTAGTCGCCGCCGCGGTCGGCGTAGTACATGGGCCAGATCTTCTCCACGGCGTCCGTCGCGTAGGCGCCCATCGAGTAGGCGTGGCCGTCGAAGCTGACCTCGGCGTTGACATAGAAGTTGTCGAACAGGACGAATTCGCGGGCCAGGGCGTGGGCGTTGACCGTCACGTCCTCGCCGAAAAGACAGAGGTTGGGATCGCCGTTTCCCTGGGGCAGATCACCCAGGATCTGATCGTAGGTGCGATTCTCGCGGATGACGTAGAAAACGTATTTGATCGGCGACGGAGCGCCAACTTTTCGAGGCACGGGAGAACCCGCGGGCACGGTACCGGGGGCAAGACGGGGCGCCAGCCGGCTCGCCGCCGTGTAGGGCGTGAGACGGTAGACGGTCTGCGTGTAGCCGGCGAGGGTCTTGTCGTCCGGCACAGGCAGCACCGAGAGGGAGCCCTGGAGTAGCTCGCCGATGTACTGGCCCGGTGCACCCGGCACTCCGGGCTGCCTCCCCCGCGGGTTGGCCGCCGAGGTCAGTCCCTTGCCGCTGAGAATGAAGACGCGCTTGCCGTCGCGGCTGAACTGGGCCGCCGTGGGATACCAGCCGGTGGGGATGAAGCCCCGCACCCGGCTGTCCCCGGGGCGGGAGACGTCCACCACGGCAACCGTATTGTTGTCGGCGTTGGCCACCAGCAGGGTGGCGCCGTCCGGCGAGAGGCCTAGACCGTTGGGCGTGCTGCCAGGCGGCGCCGCCGGTTCGAGTGCGATCCCGATCCGTTCCCGCGCCGTCCGCGCTGCGAGGTCCACCACCCAAACTTCATTGGTGTTGGCGCAGGCCACGAAGAGCCGGGTCCCGTCCTTTGACAGCGTCATGGCGTTGGGGTGCTCGCCCACCGCCACCTCGCCCTGAGGCGCCAGCGTCGCGGCATCGAAAAGGAGGATCTTGGCGCCTCCCCACAAGGAGACGAAGAGGGTCTTGCCATCCGGCGCCGCCAGCGTCGTGTAGGCCTCAGCCGGGAGATCCACGGTCTGGACGACCTGGCCGCTACCCAGGTCGACCGCCGAGAGCGTCTGCCCCAGGACGTGCACGGCGTAGAGCCGCTTGCCGTCCGGGCTCACCGCGAGGCCGCCCACGAAGCTCGTCTTGCCGGGCTTCTTGAGGGTGAACACGGCGTCCTTCTCCAGTCCCTTTTCGCCCAGTCGGAGCTCCTGCACGGTGCTCGCGGCGCCGCCCGAAGCGTAGAGACGTTTGCCGTCCGGGTGCCAGACGAGGCCCAGCCAGGCATCGTCCACCGGCACGCTTGCCGGCACGGTCAGCCGCCGGAGATCCACCACGGTGAGGCTCGGCTTGGTGTAGCCGTTATTGGTGATCACCAGTGTGCCGCCGTCCGGCGACTCGGCCATGGCGAGCGGAAGATCTCCCACGGTCAGGTGGCGGCCGGCGGGAGCGATCCGCCAGCCGTTGGGCAGCAGAACGGCATTTCCTTCCCGGCCGGGCACCTGCCGGCGGGACGATGTAATTCTTTCGGCGGCGTAGGCGGCAGGGGCAAGCAATAGGACGAGGACGGGAACGACGAGTCGCCGGAGCATGGGCGCATCCTATTCCGAACTGAGGGGGCTCGGGCGGCTCCTGGAGCCTGCTACAATGTTGTCATCTCTGCTAAGGAAGGACTCAGCCCCGATGGCCGACATCCAGAGGATCGAAGACATCTCCGCCCTCGACGCGCTGATCGCGCGGTCGAACGACACGCCCGTCTGGCTCTTCAAGCACAGCCTCACCTGCGGCGTTTCGAGCGTCGCCTGGTCCGAGCTCCAGCGCTTCGCCGCCGAGTCTCCGGCGGACGGCCCCGTCTTTGCCATGATCGAGATTCAAGTCGCCCGCGCCGTCTCCAACGCCGTGGCCGAGCGCACCGGCGTCCGCCACGAGTCGCCGCAGATTTTCCTTCTCCGCAAAGGCCAGGTCGCCTGGCAGGCCAGCCACTACGGGATCAACCGCGACGCGCTACGGCAGGCGTGAGGTCAGGGCTTCTCGAAGCTCCAAAGGCAGCCGCGAAATCGCCTTGCGCACGGCGGCGGTCGGAGATTTGGTGCGCAGCAAAGCCTCCCAGGCTCGATCGATATCCGCAGGCCGATCCGCCAGCAGGACCTCGAGGAGATCGCCTGCCTGCCGAAGATCCTTCAGCGCCTTGGTCTGTTCGGACACGGAGCGCCGCGTTGAGATCCAAAGCTTGTGCAAGGCGAACCGCGCCGGGTCCGGGACGTTGACGAGGACACCGGCGCCGCCGACGACCGCAGCCTGCGCCGGGCTGTCGATCAGGTAGTCGAGGAATCTCAGCGGATGGGCGGAGACTCCAAGAGCCGGCAGGAAGATCGCCTTTTCCGATTCGGGCCCGAAGAGAGGCGTGAGGAAATCGACTCGAAGCTCCCGCCCTCGGATCTTGAACGAAGTGCTTGGCCGCTTGGGATCGAGATCGGGAACCGGGAAGAATCCCAGGCCCGAGCCCGTCAGGGCACCCCGTACGTCCACCGTGCCCGCTTCCTGGGAGAGTGCGATGCCGATCGCCCGGTCCTGGGCCACATCCACGTCCTGCGTCCGTAGCGTCTGTTTCTCGAATCGCACGCCGAGCATGTTGCCGTAGGCAATGAACGCCTGGGTGCCGACGAGGACTCCTCCCATCCGGAAGACTCCCGACTCGGCGAGAAGGGACAACACCTTCACAACCTGGGCGCTGTCGGTGGCAGCACCACCAGCCGCCAGCATGCCGCAGAGGTTGGCGCGCTGGGTCTCGTCCTCGGCAGAAAGGGCGCGGGCCTCCCTTACCTGCTCCATCCAAGCCAGCAACGAAGGCGACTCCCTCCCCAAATAGTGTTGACGCCTGGCGTCGCCCTCGGTCCGTTGGAGATACCAGTAGGTGCCGCCCTTGATCGTCTTGGAGACGAAAGTTCCTTGGGGCGCCTTCAGCAGGGCTGCTTCAGCCTCGGCCTGAATCGCTTGATCCAAAAGCTCGGAATAGAGCGTTTGGACGGTTTCGGGGAGACGTTGAAAGGGCATGGTCGGTGAGTTATACGCCGGATTAGGTTCTGAGCGTATAACATCTCCGAGAACGGCAGACTGAAATAATTCCAGATTGTCACAAGCCGGGGTATCTTTGCCGCGATGAAGGCAGCACCCAACCCCAGACAGCTTTCCGCTCTCGTCCTTAGTCTGACTCTCTTCGCCTCTCCCGGTCTTGCCGCGCGACATCCGAAAGACACGCCAGACTCCCTGCAGCTCCCGAAGGTAGAGGACCTCCCTCTCGTCAAGGTTCCCGCCAAGGGGCCTGGTGGGGGCGAATTGGCCGTCCTTCTCACCGGCGACGGTGGCTGGGCAGAGACCGACAAGGGGCTGTCGAAGGCCCTGGTCAAGGGCGGCGTGCCGGTCGTCGGTTGGAACTCGCTGCGCTACTTCCTCAGGCGCCGGGAGCCCGACCGGGCGGCGAAGGATCTGGAGCGGATCCTCCGCCACTTTCTCACCCTTTGGCACAAAGGGAAAGTCATTCTCATCGGCTACTCTTTCGGCGCCGACGTCATGCCCTTCCTGGCCGCCCGCCTGCCCCCGGACTTGACGGAGAAAGTTTCGTTGATCGCCCTCCTGGGTCCTTCCGAGTCGGCGGATTTTCGCTTTCATCCCCGGGAATGGATCGGCAAGCCCTCCCCGGAATACCGGCCAGTCGCGCCTGAGATCGAGAAGCTTGCTGGCAAGGAGATTCTCTGCTTCTATGGCGAAACGGAGAGGAAAACCAGCTTGTGTCTCAAGCTGCGCCCCGGCCTGGTGCGGCCCCTGGCCCGGCCAGGCACTCACATCGTCGGCAAGAATTACGGCCCGATCGCCGAGGCGATCCTAGCCCACGGTAAGACGCCATCCTGAAGGCTCGCCCTCCCGTTGCGCTTTCGCCCCAATCCAGGTTTTGGTGCACAATGTGCGCCCTATGAAGCCGATTTTCCTCGCCAGCCTGCTCATCCTCGCATTCGTCTTCCCGGCCGCCGCGGTCGAGGAGACCATGACCCTGGAACCTTTCGGCAACATCACGCTCTATCACTCAACCCCGCGTCCCGCCCACGTCGCTCTTTTCATCTCCGGCGATGGCGGCTGGAACCTGGGCGTCGTCGACATGGCCCGCGAGCTCGAGGGCATGGACGCCCTGGTCGCGGGCGTCGACATCCGCCACTACATGAAGTCCTCCACCGCCGATCCCGACAAGTGCTGGGACCCGGGCACCGACTTCGCGGAGCTCGGCAAGGCCCTGGAGAAGAAGTTTGGGTATCCCGAGAAAGTAGCGCCGGTCCTCGTGGGCTACTCCTCGGGCGCCACCATCGTCTACGCTGCCATGGCGCAGGCGGCGGCCCACACCTACCGCGGCGGCCTATCCCTCGGCTTCTGCCCGGACCTGATCGTCAATCACCCCATTTGCAAGGGCCGCGAGGCTTCCTGGATCCGCGATCCTCACGGTAAGGGAGTGGATTTCCAACCCGCGCCGCTGACGGATCCATGGCTCGCCTTCCAGGGCGACATCGACCAGATCTGTACGCCGGAAGATACGAAGACCTACCTCTCCAAGGTCGAGAACGGCGAGCTCGTCTGGCTGCACAAGGTGGGGCACGGCTTCTCGGTGCCCAAGAACTGGATGCGCCAGTTCAAGGAAGGATTCGCGAAAGTGACGGGCCAGTCACGGTAGGATCATCCCGTATGGGGGAAGCACCCGGCCAGCTCCTCGCGCCAAGCGCGCCATTGACGGCTGAGGACAAGTACCGGCTGCTTCTGGAAGTCTCCGAAGCCGCCAACTCCCAGCTCGAGCTGGCAACCGTTCTCGAAGCGGTGGCTCACGCGCTCGCTCCGTCCATCTACGTGGGAGGCGTCAGCGTGACCACGGTCGCAGGCGACTTCCTGGTCCCTCACGCCCTTTATATTCAAGGCGTCGAACGTCGCGAGGGAGACTCCTTCGCCGACGTGGTGGCGCGCTGGCTGCACATCCCGGTCGATCAGATGGGCCCGAACTGGAAG
>DATIOS010000256.1:0-17623 GCA_035472915.1 Thermoanaerobaculia bacterium | reverse complement strand
GGCGGGTCGCGCCCCCAACTGCCGTCCAGACCCTCCCCTACGCTAAGCATCAAGCAGGAGTAAACGGCCTCACCGTTCCGGGAAGCTCTCCAGCGCCGCCAGCACCGAATCGATGTCGTAGGGCGTGTGGTCGGCCGAGATCTGGAAGCGGATCGACTCGTCGCCTCGCGGAACCACGGGGAACTTGAGGCCTGTGGCGAGGATGCCGTGCTGCCGCAGGTGGGCCACCAGGGCGGTGGTCTTCGCCGTGTCGCGCACCATCAACGGTGTCACCGGATGCTCGCCGGGAATCGTCTCGTAGCCGAGGCGCAGCAGACCCTGCTCGAAGCGGGCGGTCATCGCTCGCAGGTGGTCGAGGAGCTTCAGGCCCTGCGTGCTGTCGAGGATCTCCAGGGCCGCCAGAGCTGCCGCGCACTCCCCCGCCGTAATTGGATTCGAGTAGATATAGGTCGGCGAGGTCTCGCGCAGGAAATCGGTCAGTACCTTGCTACCCGTCACGTAACCGCCGTTGACGCCGAGGGCCTTGCCGAGGGTGGCGAACAGCACGTCCACGGGTCCGGAACCGGTGAATTCCTCGGTGCCGCGGCCGGTGCGGCCGAAAGCGCCGACGCCGTGGGAGTCGTCGGCCAGCACCACCACGTTCTCCGGGAACTTATCGTCCCAACGCCTCGCGATCGCCAGGATCTCCGGCAGCGGCGCGTGGTCGCCCCGCATGCTGAAGATGCCGTCGGTGACCAGTAACACCCGCCGGCAGGTGCCGGCCGCGGCGGCGAGCTTCGCCTCCAGGTCGGTCAGGTCGAGGTGTTTGTAGACTTGCTTGTCCTTCGGCCGGGAGAGGCGCATGGCGTTGATGATGCAGTTGTGGTTGAGCTCGTCGCTGATCACCACCGTCTCGGGGGTGGTCAACGGCACCAGGACGCCCAGCACGGCGGCATAGGCCGAGCTGAAAATCATCGCCGATTCCCGCCCATGGAAGCCGGCGAGGCGGTCTTCGAGATCGACGTGGGTCTGGTAGGTGCCGCTGATGAAACGCACGGCGCCCGGACCGACGCCGAAGTCCTGGGTGGCGGCCTCCTCGGCGTCGCGAAGCTCCGGGCGCAGCGACATCCCGAGATAGTTGTTGGAGTTCATCTTGAGGAAAGCCTGGCGGCCTTCGCCGGCGAGGCGGTAACGGGGACCCCGCTCACCCTCGGCGGGAAGGACCTCGGTGATCACCGACTCGGCTCCCTTGAGGGTCCCCCGCTCGCGCAGGGCTTGGAGCTCGGTGGAGAGGGCCTGGTGAAAGCGCTCGGCGGGCATCCCTGACATCATCGGACCTCCGGGTGGGAGAGTTTCTTCTCAAGGTTTTCCAGCATGTCGGCGACCATGGCGGCGAGATCGTACTGCGGATCCCAGCCCCACTCCTGTCGCGCCGCGCTGTCGTCGAGCGAGTGGGGCCAGGAGTCGGCGATGGCCTGCCGCCCGGGATCCACCTTGTAGTCGATGACGAATTGCGGGATGTGCTTGCGGATCTCCGCCGCCAGCTCCTCGGGGGTGAAGTTCATCCCCGTGACGTTGAAGGCGTTGCGGTGAACGAGGCGGCCCGGGTCGGCCTCCATCACCTCGATCGCCGCCTTGATGGTATCGGGCATGTACATCATGTCCAGGCGGCTGCCGGCTTTGAGGAAGCAGGTGTAGTGCTGGTGGCGGATCGCCTCATGGAAGATCTCCACCGCATAGTCGGTGGTGCCGCCGCCGGGCGGCGCGCCGTGGGAAATGATGCCGGGGAAGCGCACGCCGCGGGTGTCCACCCCGAAGCGGTGATGGTAGTAGTCGCAGAGCAGCTCGCCCGCCACCTTGGTGACGCCGTACATGGTGGTGGGACGCTGAAGGGTGTCCTGGGGTGTGTGGTCCTTCGGCGTGGCGGGTCCGAAGGCGCCGATCGAGCTGGGAACGAAGACGCTGCAATTGTTGACCCGGGCAACTTCCAGCACGCGGTAGAGGCTGCCCATGTTCACGTCCCAGGCGACCTGCGGCTTGCTCTCGCCTACCGCCGACAGGAGGGCGACCAGGTGATAGATGGTGCCGATCTGATTGCGCTGCACGACATCCTGGACCTGCCGCTGATTGGTGCAGTCGAGGAAATCGAAGGGCCCCTCGGTGCGCAGAAGCTCTTCGCGGCTCATCATGCGGATGTCGGAAGCGACGACCTGATCGGCACCGTAGCGCGCGCGCAGGGCGGGGACCACTTCGGAGCCGATCTGGCCAAGGGCTCCCGTGACGAGGATCTTCGTCTTCATGTTTCTCCTGAGCGGACTCGACGTGGAGCGCAAGTGGACGGTGCCGCGACGGGAGCCCATGTTATGCGGCGTTCACGGCACGGGACAAGGGGCGAAGGCGCATTCCCCCTTCAGGAAGGCTCGTTCCCCCTTCGCGAAGGATCGTATCGCCTTCGCGAAGGATGGTTGCCCCTTGGCGAAGGACCGTTGCGCCTTCGGGAAGGCGCGTTGCCCCTTCGGGAAGGCGCGTCCGCCCTTCACGAGTTTTCGTATCCCCTTCGCGAAGGCGCGTCCGCCCCTCACGAGATTTCGTATCCCCTTCCCGAAGGCGCTACCATCCTTCGCGAAGGGGCGACCAGCCTCCGCGAAGGGAGCCGGCCATGGAGAGGAGTTTGAGCCAAGTGACCTGGATGATCTACGGCGCCAACGGTTACACAGGAGAGCTGGTGGCGCGCGAAGCGGTGCGCAAGGGCCATGCTCCGATCCTGGGAGGACGCAACGCCGAGGCGGTGGGACGGCTCGCCCGTGAGCTCAGCCTGCCGAGCCGCGTTTTCTCCCTGGACGATCCGCAGGGAACGGCGGCGGAGCTCTACGGCGTCCAGGCCGTTCTCCACTGTGCCGGCCCGTTCGTCCACACCAGCGCTCCCATGGTGAACGCCTGCCTCGCCACCGGCGCCCAGTATCTGGACATCACCGGCGAGATCGCCGTCTTCGAGAGCATTCTCAGCCGCGGAGCCGAGGCGAGCAAGGCGGGCGTGGCATTGATCCCCGGCGTGGGCTTCGACGTCGTTCCCAGTGATTGCCTGGCCGCTCGCTTGGCTGCCGCTTTGCCGGACGCGACGGAGCTGGCCCTCGCCTTCGACAACGCGGGCGGGTCCGTCAGCCGCGGGACTCTGAAAACGATGATCGAGAGCCTCCCCGCCGCTGGAGCCATCCGCCGCAATGGCGAGATCGTGCCCGTGCCGCTGGCCTTCGACGTCCGCGAGATCGACTTCGGACCGCAGGTCGGGAGACGCTGGACCATGACCATTCCTTGGGGGGACGTCGCGACGGCGTACCACTCGACGGGGATTCCCAACATCCGCGTCTACTCGGGAACGCCGCCGGTGCAGATTCGACGGATGAAGCGCCTGGCGCCCCTTCTCCCCCTGGCTGGCTGGGGACCGCTCAAACGCGTCGCCCTGCATTGGGCGGAGAAGCGAGATCCCGGCCCGTCGGAGCAGATCCGGGAGACGGCCCGAGTTCATCTCTGGGGAGAGGTCCGCAACGCCGCCGGACGAACGGTCACCGCCACCTTGGAGACGCCCGAGGGCTACCGCTTCACGGCGTCCTCCGCCGTGGCCAGCGTCGAGCGCCTCCTCCAGGGAACGGTGCCTGCCGGCGCCTGGACTCCGTCCCGGGCGTTCGGGGCGGATTTCGTGGCGAGCATCCCCGGCGTGGTGGTGGGCGAGCTCCGGGCGGCCTGAGTTTCAGATCGCATGTACAGCCACTCCCACAATTGACTGCCCTCTCTTAATATTCATAAGAAAGCGACTCACCAGGAGCTGTAGGCAAGGATCACATGGATGCTCAGCCCCATACGAAGCAATGAGGTGGCCTAGACGCAAGCAACTACGGTCCTCGCTGATCGCCTTGCTGGCGACTCTGGTCGGTTTGAGTGTTGCCGTGTTTGTCATGAGGCCTGAGGCCGAGCCGCTTGCGCCGAACGTCTACGGCAAGGCGATCTCGCCGGGCACCGACGCCCGGGTCCGAATCGACGTGCAGCTCGTTGGCGGGTCCAATTTCTTCGAGTCGGTTCGGACGACCGCTCGGCTCGTTGACATGGATCGGAACCTTGAGAAGCAGCTGGCAGCACTAGGACAATGTGGAATGCAGATCCAGCTTGCCCAGAATTGGTCATCCGGCGAATCGAACGACACGCTCAGCCCCATTGCCGTCGGCGCAGCGCACATGGATCCGGGGTGCGTAGATAACACGTTTGCCGAGCTAGCGGAGCAGGTGCCTGCGTCCATCAACACCGCCTACTATTGGTATCCCTTCGATCGCCTGACATATCGTGTACGCGCGGAAACTAGGATCCTGTATAAGGACCTTCGCGATTGGCAATGGCGATTGGCAACGCCAGAGCTTCACTTCACCGCTCCGGGTTGGAGAGTCACGCAACGCGAGTTACCAGGCAGCCGAGAGCAAACGGTGATCCCTAATCCAGGAGGGGGACGAATCATACGCCGGACGCCTGGAGCCGGCATCGTGGAGGCCAAGCTAAGCCGGCCGTTCGCTGTCCGGCTCTCGGTCGTGCTCTTTCTCTTTGTCCTGCTTGTTGCGGTGATCTCGATTACGCATGTCGAGACACTCGGCGACAGCCTCCAGGTGGCGATTGCTGTTTCTGTGCTTCTCTGGACTTCGCGGGAAGCGCTGGTACCGGGGGTTCCCAGGCTTTTCCTCGCGGTCGATGCGGTTTTTCTCGGTTTGGCGCTCCTAGTGCTGGGAAACGTGCTTGCCTTGGGCTGGCGCCACGGAGGAAAGCCATGCACCCCTCGGCATGGGCAGAACGCCGCGACGCCAGCCGACGGAGACCTGCACTCGGTGCTGGTGATACTGGACGGATCTCCGGTGTTCCACCGCGAGGATTGCCCACGGCTGAGAGAAATCCCAGCCGATCGGCAGCAGCGGGTGGTGAGGATACCGCAAGGGCGGCGACCCTGCCGCGTTTGCGCTCCCCCTGTTCCTTGACGGGAGGACAGAGGTCGTTCCCTCGGAACTGAGGTACGAACTGCCACACAGTTATTCTGTACCGAGTCCTTACTGCGCGTTGACGAGCTTTCCTCCGGACTCGGTCCAGGCGTTCAGCCCGCCGAGTAGACACGCCACCTGCTTGAACCCCTTCGCCTGCAGCTCGAGCACCGCACGGGCGCTCGTATGCTCGGAAGCTCAGGTGCAGTAGGTGATGACCAGTTTGTCTTTGGGCAGCTCGCCGGCGCGCGAGCCGAGGTCGGAGAGCGGAAGCGAGATCGCGCCTTGGGCGTGGCTCGCGTCGTACGACTCCTTGGGGCGGACGTCGACCAGCACGGCCTCGCCCTTGGCGAGCGCCTGGCGGGCCTCGGCCGCCGGAATCCGGCGGGCCGTCTCCTGGGTGGGTGCGGCCGGAGGTGCCGCCGGGGCGGCCTTCGAATCCTGCGGCGCGGCGAAGGCGGGGGACACCGCCATCGCCAGCAGGAGCCCTCCGGCGAACGCCTGTCTTCTACGTGACAGCCAATGCATCGTTGAACCTCCTGGGCAACAAACCCTCGCGGGCGGCCCGACTGATGGGCTCATTCTACAGCCATGGAGCTTGAGGTCGGCTTGACCGGTCTTGAATCAGAGGCCCAAGTCCGCTAAAGTTCAAGTGAAGGTTTAACTTTGAAACGACCTATGGCCTACGTTCCCGCTTTTTCCCGAGATGCTCGCCAGGAACCCACGTACGGGTTGGCGCAGGCCGCGCCGTATCTCGGGCTTTCAGAGACCACTCTCCGGCAGTGGGTCATGGGCCGCCCTTATCCCGTGCAAACCGGATCGGAGTTCTCGCCCCCACTCATCAAGCTTCCCGATCCTGACCAGCCGATGCTCTCATTTACGAACCTGGTGGAGGCGTACGTTCTGGCCTCCCTCCGCAGGAAGCACCGCATCAAAATGCAGAAGATTCGCTTGGCGCTCTCCTACCTGGAGTGCGAGCTCGAATCCGAACATCCGCTGGCGACAGAACAACTGGAAAGCGCGGGAGGCAGCCTCTTCATCAAGAAGTACGGCCAGCTCATCGATCTTCCTGAGAGCGGTCAGACGGCTATCGAAGAAGTCCTGCGGCCTTACCTTCAGCGCATTGAGCACGACGCCTTGGGGCTTGCGGAGCGTTTCTATCCGGTGCGTCGAACTGCCGACGCCACCGCTCCCAGAGTTGTGGTGATCGATCCCGAAATCTCGTTCGGCCGCCCGACGATCGCGGGCCGTGGCGTCAGCGTGTCGATTCTGATTGAGCGGTTCAGTGCCGGAGAGTCCATGGCGGATCTGGCCGAGGACTACGATTTGACGATGGCGCAGATCGAAGAGGCGATCCGTTACGGGCTCCCCGACGAGCTGGCTGCGTGAGATAACCTTTTTCTGCGACAACGATCTTGGGGCCCAGGATGTTCCCTCGATTTTTGAGGGAGCACGGGCTCAAGGTCGCCACGCTTTTCGAAACTTTCCATCAATACGATGTCAAGGACCGCGACTGGATTCCCAAGATTCCAAAAGGTTGGGTGGTCCTGACTGCCGACTACAAGATGAGGTACCGCGAAAGAGAGCGGGACGCCATCATGGAAAATGGCGTGCGCACGTTCATCCTTCGCGGTCATCTTCATACCCAACGGGTAGCAAATTTTCTGGGGAATCTGCATCACGTCGAGAGATTCCTCCGAACCTACGACGAAGCCTTCATGGCGAAGGTCTATGCGAATCGCGTCGAGATGTGGTTGAGCCACGCGGATTGGCGTAGAAACATCGAGCTGGACGAGCCCGGGGAACAGGACGAACCCTAAGCCCGAGGTTCTCTTCAGCAGGTTTCCCTACCTTCCAGTCGTAAACGCCAGCGCCAGCAAAGTCTGCTGCTCCATGACGTGCGCCTTGCCGGAGCCCGTGGCGGGGCTGCCGCTGGCGGAGCGCTTGACGGAGCGGATGGGCCGGCGCAATAGGTGCTCGAGGCGCGGCTGGACGAAAAAGAGCGCTCCCATGTTGGCCGGCTCCTCCTGGACCCAGACGACGTCGCGGGCCTTGGGGTTCTGCTCGAAGATCGCCGCCAGCTCCTGGGTGGGGAACGGGTAGAGCTGGTCGAGGAAGACGACGGCGGTCGATGTGTCCTGCCGCTTTTCGCGCTCCCGTTTCAGCTCGTGGCCGATTTTGCCGGTGCAGAGGAGAATTCGCTGGGCGTCCTGGACGTCCGGATCGGGCACCACCCGTTGGAAGCGCTCCCGCGCCAGGTCCTCCAGGGTCGAGGCGGAGTCCTTGTGGCGCAGCATGCTCTTGGGCGTCATCACGATCAGCGGCTTGCGCCAGGGAGAAAGCGCCTGCCGCCGGAGCATGTGGAAGTACTGGCCTGCGTTCGACGGCTGGCAGACCTGGATGTTGTGCTCGCCGCAGAGCTGGAGGTAACGCTCCATGCGGGCGCTCGAATGCTCCGGTCCCTGCCCCTCGTAGCCGTGCGGGAGGAGCATCACCACCGCGGAAAGCAGGCCCCATTTGTCCTCGCCTGCCGTGATGAACTGGTCGATGATGATCTGGGCGCCGTTGGCGAAGTCGCCGAACTGGGCCTCCCAACAGACCAGCGTCTCGGGGAAGTCTCGGCCATAGCCGTACTCGAAGCCGAGGACGGCGGCCTCGGAGAGCATCGAGTCATAGACCTCGAAGCGGGCCTGGTTCGCCGCCACGTGCTCCAGCGGCGTGTATTCGGACGCGTCCTCGACGTCGATCAGCACCGAATGGCGCTGATTGAAGGTGCCGCGCCGGCTGTCCTGGCCCGAGAGGCGAACGGGCACCCCCGCCTTCGCCAGCGAGGCGAACGCCAGGGCCTCGGCCATGCCGAAGTCGATCGGCCGTTTGCCGGTCCCCATCTCGGCGCGCTGCTGGAGCAGGGCCTGGATCTTCTTGTGGACATGGAAGCCGGCGGGAGCCGTGGTGAGCGGCGCGGTCAAGGCCGCGATCTCCGCCGCCGGCAAGCCGGTTGTCACCTCGTACTCGGGATGCCAGCGACCGCCCTTGAAGGGATTCCAGTAATCCGGCAGGGTGCGCAGCGTAGGGCGGTCCAGCGTCTTGTCCGCGGCGGCTTCCTTGTGGGCGGCGTCGAATCCGGCGCGGATCGCCTCCTCCCGGCGTTGGGCCTCTTCGTCGGAGACGCCGATCGCCTTGGCATAGAGCCGCCACGCCGCCGGATGAGCCTGAATCTTCTTGTAAAGGAGCGGCTGGGTGATCGTCGGATCGTCCACCTCGCTGTGGCCGTGGCGGCGGAAGCCGATCAGATCCACCACCACGTCGCTCTTGAAAGCGTAGCGGTAGTCGACGGCCATCTGGGCCACGCGGGCGACGGCGTCAGGGTCTTCGCCGTTGACGTGGAAGATGGGAACGGGCAGGCGCCGGGCCACGTCCGAAGCGAAGCGGGAGGAGTGGAGGGCCTTGGGCTCGGTGGTGAAGCCGATCAGGTTGTTGACGATGACGTGCACCGTTCCGCCCACTCGGTAGCCGTGGAGGTCCGCCATGTTGAGCGTCTCGGCGAGGATGCCCTGGCCGGCGAACGCGGCGTCGCCGTGCAACACGATGGGAAAGACCACGTCGTGGTTCTTCTCATCGTTCAGGCGCACCTGCTTGGCGCGCACGCGGCCGAGGGCCACCGGGTCCACCGCCTCCAGGTGGCTGGGGTTGGAGACCAGATGGATGTTGACCGTGTGGCCGTTGCGTCCCCGGTGGTCGCCGGTCGCGCCCATGTGGTACTTGACGTCGCCGCCGCCGAGGATGCTGCGCGGGTCGACGTCCTCGAAGCCGGCGAAGATCTCGGCCGGCCCGCGACCCACCGTATGCACCATGACGTTCAACCGGCCGCGGTGGCTCATGGCGATGACCACCTGGCTCGTTCGGTGTGCCGCCGCGCCCTCGAGCATCTCGTCGAGCAGGGGAAGGAGGGACTCGACCCCTTCGATCGAGAAGCGCTTGGTGCCGAGATAGCGCGACTGGATGAACTGCTCGAAGGTCTCGGCGCGGGTGAGCAGCTCGAGAATGCGGTCGCGGTTCACGGGGGGAAGCTGTTCAGCCTCCATCCGCTCCTGAATCCACCGCCGCCGGCCGGGATCGCCGATATGCATGAACTCGACGCCGACCGTGCCGCAGTAGTAGCGGCGGCCAAACTCGGCGGTGACCGGATCGCAGTCTTCGAGCCCGGGCGCCGTGGCCGGCGGCAGCCGGTTCATCGGATCCAGGTCCGCCAGCAGGAACCCGAGCCGGCGGTAGGCGTTCAGGCTCTTCTCGTCCAAGGCCGCGGGGCGCTCGGGCGTAATGGTTGGAGGCGTGATCGTTTCCATGGCGTCAGGAGGATAACGCATCTGCCCGGGGGCCCCCCCCGCGATGTCCTAAGTCCCCAGGCGCGGCACTCCGGCCTTGCGGCTGTAGTCGGCGTAGAGATCGAGCACTTCGCGGACGTAGGAGCGGGTTTCAGAGTAGGGCGGCACGCCGTCATATCGGTCCACCGCCGCGGGACCCGCGTTGTAGGCCGCCAGGGCGCGCTCCAGGTTGCCGCTGGAATCCTTCAGCAGGCTGCACAGGTAGCGGCAGCCGACGTCGAGGTTGACGTAGGGGTCGAACAGGTCGCGAGCCCCGTAGGTGTCGCCGATCACCGGCATCACCTGCATCAGCCCCCGGGCACCCCGGGGCGACACGGCATGAGGCGCGAAGCCTGACTCCACCGCCACGACCGCGGCGAGCAGCAGGCCGTCGATGTGATGGCGCTCGGAGGCGAGAGAGATCGCCGCGCCGTAGGGCATGCGGTAGAGGAAGCGGCGCTTCGCGTCGGCGGCATCCGGGTCCGCGCCGGTCGGCTGGCCGGCCTGAAAGAGACCCACGGAGTGGCGGCCGACGATGCCGGCGTTTTCTTTAGGAAGATCCTGGGGGCGGAAGACGTGGAAACCGGAGAGGGTGGAGGTGCCCCCCGTGGCCATCCAATGGGCGATCTCCTCGATTCGGGTCGTGCCGGTTTGCTGAGCCGCGAGATCGTGGGAACCGGGAATGGCGGGATCGGACGGTGTGGAGTGGAACGAGATCACCAGGAACTGAATGGCGGCGAGGGCCAGGAAAGGTAATCGGAATTTGGGGCGTCGCTGCATGAGCGGAGTCTTCCTCTCTGGGTCACTGCGGGCTCTGGAACCGGACGGCGTGCCAGAACCCCTATGGCTGCGGGTGGACGACAAAAGCGCACACCCCGACCCTACGGCCGGGGTGTGCCCGCTGCTATTTCTGTCAGGAACTAATGCGAGATCGATGCCAAACCGCAGGGGCGGCGGCTCAGCTCATCGTGGGTTCGGAGACGCGTCCGGTCCGCCGGCGCGGCTGACGCCGGCCGGTGAGATCGTAATCCTCCGCCATGATCCCCAGGTCGGAAACCTTGTTGCGGAGGGTGTTGCGATGGACTCCCAGCGAGCGCGCCGAACGGCAGAAGTTACCCCGATTGGACTTCAGGGAGGCGACGATGAACTGCCGCTCGAACTCCCGTCTCGCCTGGTCCAGCGTCACGCCACGACCTACGAGCTCATCGACGATCTGATACAGGCGCCCGTTGAGATTCTGGTCTGCCAAGTTTTGAACCCTCGAAGGTAGAGAAGACAGAAGCAATCAGCTTACCACAGCCCCAGGGTCGCAAGGACCCCTGGGGCAGAGCTACTTTGGATCGAGACGGTCCCCGATGCGGATGAGGTACCGCGACTCGAGGATCCTGGCGACGGAGAAGTGCTTGTGGACCGAGAGCACAGCCAACTCGCCGATGATGACGGGAGGCATGCCCTGGCGGCTGTTTTCCCGGTAGATGGTGTACATGTCGCCCGGCGTCACGTCCTGCTCCCCAAGGTCGATGTGGACGATGTGGTCGGCGCCGAGGGCGATGACGTCGTCTTTGGAATAGACGATCGCCGGCGCGTTGTGCAGCTTTTCGGCCGCGGCCGGATAGTTCACCGGCCGCATCGCCGTGCTGCGCCCAAGTGGCACCGGCTCCGGCTGGAAGGGAGTCAGAAAGGCACCCACCACCACGGGATCGCAGGCCTGCACGATCTCGGCGATGGCGGTCGTCTCTTGTACGGAGAGGATGCGCACCCGACCCAGGTAACGGTAGAACCGGCCTACGACCTCACGCCGCAAGGGGTGGAACACCGGCTGATCCGCCACCACCACGGTGAACAGGCTGCCGGCCGACAGTCCCTTGGCCTTGCCGCCGTCGACGTAGATGATGTCGCCGAAGGCAAGACCGAACTTCACCGTCGTGGGCGCGCCGTAACGGCCCTGGATCTGCTTGCCGTGGCGAACGTCGTAGTTCGACGAGTCGAACACCTGGGAGTCGTACTCCGAGCCGACGATCGAATAGGGGAACTGCTCGTCCATGTCGCCGACGTAGCCGCTGCAGTAGATATCGCTCTCGGCGCCCAGCGGCACCGGCGTGCCGGCGGCCTGGGCCGAAGTCATGGCCCCCGGAGGCGGCGCCACCGGCACGGCCGGCTCGCCGGGAGCCTGACTGCCTGGCCCACCCTGCCCGCTGTCGCCCGTCTGCGCCAGGTTGTCCACCGGCGCCACGTTGAGACCCATCACCAGCGGGTCCCCAGGGTAAATCCAGTGGGCATCCAGGATGTACTGGTTCTTCTCCCAGATCTGGGGCCACAGGTAGGGATTGCCCAGGAACTTCCCGGCCAGGGCCCAAAGGGTGTCACCCTTGACGATGATGTGGACCTGCTGGCCGTCCGGCGGCGGGGCAGGCGGATTCCAGGCGGTCCAGTGGTCGCCGACCAAGTGAAGATCCTGCGGCGGGCGATCGGCCGCCGCCACAGCGGTGGCACCGACTACCAGAGCCGCCAGCACAAAACCGGGGAGCCGCACTCTCATCAGAACCTCCTGCCATCGCACGCCGGGAGGGAAAACTATAGTCGAGTCTCTATGCTTTAAAATAGAACGTCTGCCTTCGTCTGTCAAGTTTACCAGGTCGAAGCTCAGGTTTTGCTTGAGCTTTTCCCCGGGATACTCCCATGCCTCAAGGCAGCTTCGCCCGCCGTTCCTCGGCTGCCGCCGCGGCCGACGAGCCGGAGAAGCGCCGGCCGATTTCGCGGTAGGTTACCCTGGCGCCTTCGACGTCGCCCATGGCCTCCAGGCACTGGCCCGACTTCAACATGGCGTCGGCCACCTTGTCGCCCTTGGGATACTTCTCGACCACCTGGCGGAAGGCCGCAAGGGCCCCCTTGACGTCGTTTCGGGAGTAGCGGCACTCGCCGATCCAATACTGGGCGTTGTCCGCCAGCTCGCTCTTGGGATTCACTTGCAGGAAGCGCTGGAAGCTCGTCTCGGCGTCCACGAAGTGCCCCTGGTAGAAGAGCGTGTAGCCCCGGTCGTAAAGCGCCTGGCTGGCCGGAGTGGTCGTATCGCCGCCAGTCTCGCCCGCGCCTGGCGTGGAGCCGGGAGTTGGGAGGGAGGGCGCCGGCGCGACCACGGCCCCAGGTGCGGGCGCGGGCGGCGCCACCGGAGGTGCCGTGGTCTTTGGAACCGGTACGGAGCCCGGTTTCGGTGCCGGCCGCGGCGGTTGCGGCCCGGTCGCGGGCAGGTCGATATCCACTACTTCGATGGGCTGACTGGAAGGCTCGGCCACCGCGGGGATGGCCTCGCGCCGCGCAGGAGCCGGAGGCGGAGCCGCCGTGGTTGGACGAGGAGCCACGGACACCTGGGACGGCGGCGACGAAAGTGTTGGGCGGGGCAGGGAGCTCACGGGAGCCACCGCCGCGGGCGGAGCCGGCGGCTTGGCCGGCCGGGTGCCGCCGTTGCGGGCGTCGAGCTCGGCCACCTTCTGGCGAAGCTGGGCGACCTCCACCTGATTCATGGCCGCTTCTTGCTGGAGCTGAAGGATTCTGGCCTTCAGAGCCTGGATCTCCTGCTCCCGGGCATCGTCGTTGCCGCGCAGTGAGGAGCCGGCGCAGCCCGCCGCCAGCAGACACAATGGGACGAGGATGAGGGTGAAACGGTGCATCATTTTCCTGCTTTCGTTCCTGCTTTCGCTGGTGTAGGCGGGGCTTCCACTCCCGCCTTGATTTCCGGAATGTTGCGGACGTACGGGCTCTGGGGGAACTCGGTCCGCAGCCGGTCGAAGGCCTTGCGGGCTTCTTCGGGCTTCTTCATGTGCTGATAGGCGACTCCGAGGTTGTATTCGACTTTGTCCCGGGAGCGGTAGTTGGGATAGGAGGTGAGCAGGAACTCGAAGCGGAACACCGACGCAAACGGCGCGCCGTAACGCAGATAGAAAACGCCGATGACGAACTCGTGCTCGGCGAGGTTGTCGAGCACCGTCTTCATCTGTTCCTGCGATTGCGCCGCATACTCGCTGGTCGGGTAGAGGCGGATGAGCTCCTGGTAGGAGTCCAAGGCTTTACGGGTCACCGTCTGGTCGCGGTCCGGCCGCTCCATCCGCTTGGCCAGGCTGTTGGCGATCTGGAACTGCACGTAGGCCGCCTGTTCGCTGGTCGGGAAGCGGTTCAGGAAGTCGCGGTACTTGGCCTCCGCCTGCACGTAGTTGGTGGTGCCGCCCTGCAAATAGTAGGTGTCGGCGGCCAGCAGCAGCGACTCGCGGCCGACGGTGGAGTTGGGCTCGACCTCGAAGGCGTGAGTGAAGAAGGGGCGGGCCTTCTCGTACTTCTCCTTGGCCAGCAGCTCCTTGCCCTGCGCCAACGACTCCTCGGCGGAGAGCTTGAGGATGGGATCGACGGGAGGTCCGCCATGGCAACCGGTTGCTGCCAGGACGATGAAGCCGGCCATCGCCAGCAGCGGAAGGATTCGTTTCATAAAGTCTCCTGCCGAGAGCGCTCGCGCAGCTCGGACATGGTTGCCAGCGGGTCGCCGCCGGCGAAGATCGCCGAACCCACGATGCACACCTCCACCCCGGCGGCGACGACATGGGCAATGTTATCGCGATCGATGCCGCCGTCCATGGCGATCTCGACGGCAAGGCCCGCGTCGGCGATCATCGCACGCAGCCGGCGGGCCTTGTCGAGCGCGCGGGGCAGGAAGGCCTGCCCCCCGAAGCCAGGATTGACGGACATCAACAGCACATAGTCGAGACGCGGCAGGGCATCCACCAGTAGCTCCACCGGCGTGGCGGGATTGACGGCGACGCCGGCCTTGGCCCCCGCCTGCCGGATGTGGCTCAGGGTTCGGTCGAGGTGGGGGGTGGCTTCCCAGTGGACCGCCACCCGTGCCGCGCCGGCGTTCAGGTAGTCGTCCAGCAACCGGTCCGGATTGCTCACCATGAGGTGGACGTCGAACGGTAGCCGGGTGCGGGTGTGGAGTGCCTTGAGCACCGGGATGCCGAAAGAGAGGTTGGGCACGAAGTGCCCGTCCATGACGTCGAAATGAATGAGGTCGGCGCCTCCGCGTTCGTAGAGGGAGAGAGCGCCGCCAAAATCCGCCGGGTCGGCCGAGAGGAGCGAGGGGGCCAGGCGCATTTCCGCGGTACTCATTCCAACCATCGCCATCAGGGGGCGTCCGCCGTCGCCACCACCAGCGACACGGAGTCCTCGCGGGTCAGCGGGTGGCCGGGGAGAGGGAATTGGCGGAGGATGACGCCGGCGGCCACTCCCTCGTAGCGCTCGAACTTGACGCTTCCGAGCTTGAAGCCGAGCTGCTCGAAGTAGGGCCGCACCAGCTCGTAGTTGCGATAGACGAGATCGGGCATGACGAAGCGCTCCCGCGGCACGGCCATCGTCAGCAGCAGGTCGACCGCCGTGGCCGGCGCCACCGCGGCACCGGGATCGGGGTCCTGTTGCAGCACCGAGCCCGGCGCCTCCTGACCCGGAGAGAAGGCGCCCAGGATGCGCCCCATGGCGAGACCGTGGCCGGAAAGCGCGGACTGGGCCGCCGGCAGCGGCTGGCCCAGCAGGTCCGGCACGTCGACCCGCCGCGGCCCGAGCGACATCGCCACGGCGACGGGGCTGCCGCGCTTGACCAGCGTGCGTGCGTCGGGGCTCTGGCGGGCGACCTGGCCGGCCGGTACCTTGTCGTCGTAGCGGCCTGGGCCATCGACGCCTTTCAAGATGAGTCCCTGGTCGGCCAGCACGTTGGCGGCTTCGACGCGCGAGAGCCCCACCACCGACGGCACGGTCGTGGCACCGCTGCGCACGAAAACGCTGAATGAGGTATACGCCGCGAGAGTGAAGACGAGCACGATAAGCAATGCGTACGCCAGACGGCCAAGCCAGCGGAGGAGCGTCGACAGCATGGTCCGCAGTGTAGCAAAGCGGGCGCCGACCTGCGGTCTAGAATGCCGCCGATGCCGAAGCCGCCCCTCCCGCCGCTCGGCGCCCATGTCTCGGTGGCTGGCGGCATGGTCAATGCCATCGAGCGGGCCACGGCGCTGGGCTGTACCGCCGCACAGGTGTTCGTTAAAAATGCCAATCAGTGGCAGTGGCGCGAGTTGCACGAAGAGGACGCGGCTGCCTTCCGCGCCGCCCACGCCGCCAGCCAAGTCGGCCCGCTGGTGGCCCACGCGAGTTATCTCATCAACCTCTGCACCACCGATCCGGCGCTCCTCGTCCGCTCACGCGAGGCTCTGGCGGACGAGCTGTCCCGCTGCGCCCGGCTGGGGATCGATGGCTTGGTGCTCCATCCCGGAGCCCACTTGGGCGCGGGCGAGGAAGCAGGAATCGATCGCGTGGCGGCGTCGCTCGACGCCGTCTTGTCGGGATTACCGAACGCCTCCACCCGCGTCCTGCTCGAGAACACCGCCGGCCAGGGCTCCTGCCTGGGCTACCGCTTGGAGCATCTGGCCGCCATCCGCGCCCGGGTGGCGAGTCCGCACCGGGTGGGAGTCTGCCTCGACACCTGCCACGCCTTCGCGGCCGGCTACGCCATTCACAAGCGGCAGGGCTACGAGGACTTCGTTGCGGAGATCGAGGAGCGGTTGGGATTTGCGGCGGTGGGCTGCTTCCACCTCAACGATTCCGTGCGCCCGTTCGGCTCGCGGCGCGACCGTCACGCCCACATCGGCGAAGGCGAAATCGGCCTCGCCGCTTTCGCCCGCCTGCTGCACGACCCGCGGCTGCGGGCCATCCCCATGGTCCTGGAGACCGAGCCCGGCGACGAGATGGAAGGACACCGGCGGGATCTGGAGGTGCTGCGGGGCTTGAGGAAGCCGCGGAAACCGCGCGTCTGAGGGTGCCTCAAGAGTAGTTGACGACGACACCCATGTCGCCAGGGATTGAAATCGCCTGGCTACCCTCTGTAGTCCCTACGGGACACGGGAGAACGAAATTGCAGTCCCGGAGGGGACAAGGGTTGGTAGCCAAGGATTTCAATCCCTGGCGGCGTCGTCGTCGCTGTCGCTCCTTTGAGACACTCTTTATGGGCTCAGTTCACCCAGCGGTCGATCAGCCGGTTCACCACGCTCTTCGGGTAGCTGCGGGTGGGAGACGGCAGATCTTTCAGCAGCTTCTCCACCTGTGCGATGGCGTCCTCCGCCGAGATGACCGGGTTCGCCAGCCACTTGACCTCCTGGCGCCGGCCGACGACCACCAGGGCGGGAGCAGCGGGCTGGCCCTCCTCGGCGGGAATCACCCCGTAGGAGGCGGAGAAGTTGCGGTCGTCGTGCAGCAGGGGGAAGAGGAGCTTGCGCGACACCTGAAGGCGCTTCAGGTCGTCCAGCTTGGCCGGCGAGATGGCCAGCACCTTGGCGGCGAGCTTGCGCAGCGGTTCCCGCCAGCGGCTGAGGGCGTCGAGGTCGCGGCGCACCCGTTCGCTTTCAGGATCGCCGAAGAAGTAGATGACGAGGGCCGTGCGGATCACCTCGTCCTTCAGCATCAGGACGGCGTTCTCGGTGGAGCTGAGGTCGAAGTTCGGGGCAACGTCGCCGATGGAGATCAGGCCGGGCATCATCTCTCCTTCCGGCTCAGGAGCCGGGCACCAGGGCAGCTGGAAGATGCTTCATCAGGTCGAAATATATCACCACGAACATCAGCAGCAGGATCATCACGAAGCCCACCTGGCTGATGATCTCCTTGAAGCGCGTCGACAGATCGCGCCGGATCACCCCTTCGATGGAGAGGATGAAGATCTGTCCGCCGTCGAGGATGGGAATGGGCATCAGGTTCATGATCGCGATGCTCATGCTGATGAAGCCCATCAGCAGCAGCAGGTCCTTGAACCCCCGGCGGACCGCGGCGCCGCTCTGGGCGGCGATCTCGATGGGACCGGCGAGCGCGCTCTTGGCCGACATCTGGCGGCTGAAGATCTTGCCCAGGATGCGGAAGGTGTCCGCGACGGTCTGCACGTTGTAGCGCACGCTCTCGTAAATAGCGCGGGTCGGGCCGTAGCGCTGATAGAAGCCGATCTGCACTCCGATCTTGCCGGCGCCGCCGTCGTTGCGGGGCACCACCGGCAAAATGAGCTGCTTGCCGTCGCGCACCACCTGGACCTCGATGCGCTGGCCGGCGCGCGTCGAGATGGCCTCCACGAAGGCCTTGCTGTCGAGCACCGGCCGGCCGTCCACGCCGCGGATCTCGTCGCCGGGACGGAAACCCGCCGCCTCCGCCGGAGCGCCGGCGATGACCTTGATGATCTGCGGCCGGATGCTAGGGAGCAAG
>DATIOS010000255.1:0-10411 GCA_035472915.1 Thermoanaerobaculia bacterium | reverse complement strand
CAGCGCCCAGGCGAGCGTGCCCTCTTTGTCGGCGGCGTTGAGGCCGCCGATCGCGAACGCCAGCGCGATCAGCAGGCCGCCCGCGACGACCAGCGGCAACATGTAGGAGACGCCGGTCATCAGGTGCTTGTAGGGGCCGGTCCGGGCGGAGGATCGCGCCGGCTGGAGGGATTTCACCGACGTAGCCGGCTCCGGCAGCGCCAGCGCCTCTTTGATCAATCCCTGGCCGTCGTGAAGCGCCGCCTTGGTCGAGGTCTGGACGAGCCGCTTGCCGGCGAAGCGTGCCGTGTCCACGTAGGCATCGGCGGCGACGATCACGGCGTCGGCGCTTTCGATCTCTTCCGGGGTCAGCAGGCTTTTCGCTCCCACCGAGCCCTGGGTCTCGATCCGAATGGTGTGGCCCAGCGCCGCCGCCGATTTCTTCAACGCTTCGGCGGCCATGAAGGTGTGCGCGATCCCCGTCGGACAGGAGGTCACGCCGACGAGAAATCGACCGGCCGGCGGCGACGGAGCCGCCTGCTCGGGGAGCGGGATCACCACCGCCGGCGCCGCGGACGAGACGGGCTCGGCGGCTTCGCTCAGCTCGGCGAGGGCGCTTTCGATCACCGCGCGGGTTTTGCGAATGGCGTCGCTGACCGGCACGGCGACGACGGGCTTGCCGGTGAAGCGCTCCAGATCGACGGCGATGTCCGAGGCCACGATCACCACGTCCGCTTCGGCGACATCCTGGGGCGACAACGGAGTCTTGACGCCTTCGGCACCCTGGGTCTCGACCTTGATGCCGTGGCCCATTCCCGCGGCGATCTTCTTCAACGCCTCGGCGGCCATGAAGGTGTGCGCCACGCCCGCCGGACAGCCGGTGATCGCAACGATTTTCGCCATGAGATCTCTCCCTCTCCGAGTTACGCCAACGGCTCGATCTCGACTCTTCGTGTCAGCGCCCGGAATTCAGCCGGATCCTCGATCCCCGAGCCGACCCGGGTGACCGCATAGGCGCCGCTGGCCGTGGCTGTTCGTGCCACTTCTTCCAGCGGCAAATCGTGGATCATTCCGTAGACGATGCCGCCCACCATGGCGTCGCCGGCGCCCACCGTGCTAATCACCGTTACCTTGGGAGGCCTGGCCAGCAACGCGTGCTCGCGGTCCACGAACACCGCGCCATCGCCTCCCATCGATACCACGACCAGCCGGATGCCCTGCTTCAACAGCGTCTTGGCGGCACGGCACACGGCAGCCGGAGCATCGAGCCCGCCGCCCACCAGCCCGCCCAGCTCCTCGACATTGGGCTTGATCACGTCCGGACGGCTCGCCATCGCCGCCGCGAGCGGCCGGCCGCTGGTGTCCAGCACCACCCGTCCGCCCTTGCCGTGAATCGCCTCGATCAGGCCGGCGTAGACGTCGTCCGGCAGGCCGGGCGGCACGCTGCCGCTGAGCACGAACCAGCGGCCCGCCGCGGCCAGCGCGGCGATGCGCTCGAACAACTCGGCAATCTCCCCCGCCGCCGGCGCGAGGCCCGGAAAGTTGATGTCCGTCGTTTCCTGCGTCCGGTCGTCTACCACTTTGATCCCGACCCGCGTCAAACCGGGAAGGCGGACGAAGCGGTCGGCGATGTCCTTGGTGGCAAGAAAGGTTTCGAACAGCGCCGCGTTGCCAGCTCCCAGGAAGCCGGTGGCCACGGTCTCCACGCCGAGATCGGCGAGCACGCAGGCGACGTTCACGCCTTTGCCCCCGGCATCGCAGCGGCTCGAAACCACCCGGTTGACACGTCCCGCGGCGAAGCCGGGGATGCTCAACGTCTGATCGATCGCCGGGTTGAGGGTGACCGTCACCACCGACGTCGCGGCCGGAATCACGAGGCAGCTCTCGTTCTGCCTTTCACCAGCTCGCGCACGGCGTCGGCGCTGTCGCAGGCCAGAGCGCGGCGGGCCAGGCTTTGGGCGTCCTTCAGGGAAATGCCGCGAACGCGGGCCTTGATCGCCGCGATGCTGGGAATGCTGACGCTCAGCTCGGTCACTCCGAGCCCGATGAGGATCACGGCGCCCAGCGGATCGCCCGCCACGCCACCGCAAACGCCTACCCAGGTGTTCGTTCCCGCCGCGGCGCGCACCGTCTGATCGATCATTCTCAGAACCGCCGGGTGCAGGCCGTCCGCTTGCCGGGCCAGTTGCGGATGGCCGCGGTCCATGGCCAGCACGTATTGCGTCAAGTCATTGGTGCCGATGGAAAAGAAATCGGCATGCGCCGCCAGCTCGGGGGCCATGATCACCGCCGAGGGCACTTCGATCATGATTCCAGTCTCGAGACGTTCGGCGCCCAGCTCCTGCCGCACCTTTTCGGAGATCGCCTGCGCGTCGCGCAGATCCGCCACGGTGGCGATCATCGGGTACATGATCTTCACCGGTCCGTGCGCGGCGGCGCGAAAGATCGCCCGCAACTGCGTCCGGAACAGCTCGGGATGGGCGAGGCAGAGCCGGATTCCCCGCACGCCCAGGAAGGGATTTTCCTCCGCGGGCATGTCGAGATACGGCACAGCCTTGTCGCCGCCGATATCCAGCGTACGAACGATCAACGGCAGGCCGTGCAAGGCGTCGACCGCCTGCTTGTAGGCTTCATATTGCTCGTCCTCGGACGGCGGCGTGTCCCGTTCGAGAAACAGGAACTCGCTGCGCATCAATCCGATGCCTTCACCGCCGGCCTCCACGGCGTGGGCAGCTTCCTTCGCCAGCCCGGTGTTGGCCACCACTTCGATGCGCACGCCGTCGGTGGTGATCGCCGGCTCGTAGCGCGTCCGGTGCTCGGCATCGCGCAGGCTGGCGAGCGAGCCTTGCGCTTCGCGCGCCGCGCGGACGTCCGCTTCGCTGGGTGCGATATAAAGCACACCGTTGTCGCCGTCGAGCACCGCCGTGGCGCCCTCCGGTTGGTGCATGACCGCGGGACCGACGCCCACCACGGCGGGAATGCCCAACGAGCGCGCGATGATCGCCGCGTGCGAGGTCGGTCCGCCGCCGGCGGTGCAGAAACCCAGGACGTGCGCCGGGTCGAGGCTCGCGGCGTCGGACGGCGTCAGGTCCTCCGCCAGCAGGATGACGGGCTCGCACGATAGGTGCGATGCCTCTTCGATCACGCCTGCCAGCCGGCGCAACACCCGGGTGCCGACGTCGCGCAGGTCCGTCGCGCGGCCGGCCAAGAGCGGATCGTCCACTGTCTGCAACGATTCCACCGCCGCCTCGATCGTCTGCTGCCACGCCCAGCCGGCGCTCTCGCCCTGGGCGATCTGTCTCTCTGCCGGCGCGATCAAATCGGGATCGGCGAGAAACTCGGCGTGAGCGAGGAAGATGGCGGCTCCCGCCTTCCCGGATTTCTGTTTGACGTCCTGATAGAGCTCGTGGAGCTCGGCCCGCGCCGCGACGATCGCCTCGCGCAGCCGGCCGCGCTCGCGGTCGGGGTCTTTCGCGGACCGCTCGACGATCATCTTGCTGTAGTGCAACAGGCGAATGGGCCCGATGGCGAGGCCCGGCGACGCAGCCAGCCCGAGCACGGTCGTGGCCACGGATTGCGGCGACCAACCGTGCGTGGGGCCGGCGATGAAGGTCTCCTCTTCTTCGACCTCCTCGATAGCGCGCTTCAGCGCCGCGAGCGCTCCCTCGGCGTCCGGTCCCTGCGCCGAGATCATCACCTCGCCGCTGCATTTGACGCCGAGGCTCAGCAGCGCAGCCAGACTCTTGCCGTTGGCCCTCTTCCCGCCGTGGCGCACGCTGACGTCGGCCGCGAAACCCTTGGCGATCTCGACGAACGCGGTCGCCGGCCGCGCGTGCAAACCGTGAGCTCCGGCCACGATGGCTCGGACCGAGAGCCCGAAGTCGCCGGCCACGCCGGATCTCGGCGAGGTCTCGGCGCGCGGTGCGCTTAGCGCGGCGACGATCTCCAGCGAATCGCTGGTGGCGGCGAGCCGCGCGACCATCGCGTCGTCATACAGCAGGCCGGTGAGATTGCTGAGGATGTCGAGGTGCTCGTCGGACCGGGCGGCGATGCCGACGATGATCGTCGCCATCTCGCCCGGCTGCCAGATCACGCCGCCGGGCACCTGCAGCACGGCGATGCCGGTGCGCCGGATCATCTCCCGGTCCTTCGGCAGTCCGTGGGGAATGGCGACGCCCTTGCCGAGATAGGTGTCGGCCACCAACTCGCGCGCCAGCATGCTCTCGGCATAGCCCGGCTCGATGAAGCCGGAGCGCACGAGAAGGTCGGCGACCATTCGGATGGCTTGTTCCTTCGATTCGGCCTGGGCTCCTACCTGGGTGTTCGCGGTTTCTAGCTGGAGCATGTCGGCCTCCCTGTACGGCTGCGCCCTCCGCCGGCCGGGCCGCGCGAGGCGGGCACCGGGGGCGGAAAAGCGTTTTCGCAGGGAGTCTATCCCGCGCTCACCCTTCGCCGGCCATCACAGCCGCTTGACGTACTTGAGGGTCTCGGGCGAGTAACCGATGTGCTCGTAGACCTTCCGGGCGCGATGATTGTTCTCGAAGACGTTCAGGGTGAGCTTGGTGAATCCCTGCTCTCTGCCCCACGCCTCCGCGGCCCGCATCAGGACGCCGCCGGCTCCCCGGCCCTCCGCCGCCTCCGCGACCACCAAGATGCCGACATGCCCGTGTTTCGCCAGGGTGAAGTAGTCCTCCTGGGTCTCGAGAAAGATGAAGCCCAGGGGAGTGCCCAGGGCATCCTCGGCGACGAGCAGCTTCGAGCCGGCATCCCCGCAGGTCATGAATTGACGAAGCGCCCGCGCTTCGCCGGCCTCGATTTCCTCTGCCGAGCGCCAGGCAGGAAGGGGAAACGCGGCAAGGCGCCCGGCGTTCGCCAGAATGAAGGGCTCATCTTCGGGACGGGCCTCGCGAACCTTGATGCGTAGAGACTCAGTCTTCATGACGCCTCCACCCTACGTGACCTCGAAGATTCCTTCAACCTCCACGGCGACGTTGTAGGGCAGCGCGGCGACGCCTACCGCCATCCGGGTATGGCGGCCCGCGTCCGCGAAGACCTCCATGAAGAGGTCCGAGGCGCCGTTGACGATCTGCGACTGGCCAAAGAACTCCGGCGTCGAATTCACGTAGCCCGCGATGCGCACGCAGCGAGTGACCCGGCCGAGATCGCCGTCTACCGCCACCCGCAGTTGGGCGAGGACGTTGAGGGCACACAGGCGGGCCGCCTGCTGGCCGTCCGCGACGTCGAACTCGCCTCCCAGCTTGCCGATGAACCGCCGCTCGCCGTTCCACTGGCTGAGCTGGCCAGTGATGAACACCAGATTCCCCGTCCGGACGAACGGCACGTAGGTCGCCCCCGGCAGGCTCGGCTCCGGAAGCTCGATCTCGAGCCGGGCCAGGCGCTCGGCGATGGTTTCTTGCATGCGGGTCTCCTTTATGGATGCATCTTGTCAGATTGCCGCCTCTACCGAGATCCGAACCACTCGCGCCGAGCTCAGAGTCGTCTGTGCCGAGATCCAAGCCACCCGTGCCGATCTCCAGACTGTCCGTGCCGATCTCCAGGCCATCCGCATCGAGATCCGAACCATCCGCGCCGATCTCCAGATCATTCAGAGCAAGCTCCAGACGATCCGTGCCGAGATCGGAGTCATTCGCGCCGAGATCCAGGTCATCCCGATCAAGCTCCGGACTATCCGTGCCGATCTCCAGATCATCCGCGCCGAGATCCAGGTCATTCGCATCGAGATCTGGACCATCCGTGCCGAGATCCAGGTCATCCGTGCCGAGATCCAGACCGTTCGCGCCGAGATCCAGGTCATTCGGAGCAAGCTCCGGACGATCCGCGCCGAGATCCGGATCACCTGGAGACCGGCAGGAATCGCCCAGGCCGATTCCCTGACATCTTCGACCCCTTCTTCTAGATGCTACAGATGAGCCAAAAATCAGATTCGTCCATTTTGATCCAAAAAGGGGCTTGACAGACTGAAATCCCTGAGTTACCTTTACGACGCTTCAGGCAGTAAACGGAAACCGACGGACCAAAGACGCCTCAGGCGTCAGCGAGAAAGGAGAATACCATGAGCTGAAGGTGAAGTTGAAAACAGGAATGGAAGTGCAGTTTTTTAGTGAAACCGCGGCCCGGTGCATCGTGTGCCGGATCGCAACCAACGACCCAAACCGTTTGAGAACATGAAAGGAGTAACACAATGGCCAGCATCATCAACGCACAAGGGAAGATCTTCCGCATCTGGGAGGCCCTCCTCAACGCCTGCATCGCGCAGGCGGCTCTGCTGCCGGGTATCGATTCGCTCAAGAATGCCCTGCAGGACATCCTCAATCAGGCTCGCCTGCTGAAAAACCAGCAGGAGACCACCTCGGCGCAGCGCCAGGGGCAGACGCAGGAGCTTGCGGATCTCATCAAGCGAGGCGATGAGGCGGCACGGCGACTGCGCGGCTACGCCAAGGCCCAGCTCGGGACGAAGAACGAGCTTCTGGTGCAGTTCGGCACCGCTCCCATCCGTCCCCGTGTCCGGTCCGCGAAAAAGAGCGAGCCGGTCACCGCCACACCGCCCAAAGCCGCTGCCTAGGCTCCAGGGCTTGTTGAAACCGCCTGAAGCGCAGTCTTTCTCCGCCCCTCTCCACTCGTCTCGCGACGGAAGGAGAGGGGCGGTTCTGCGTTACCATTCCACCACATGGCTACCAAGCTCTCAGAATTCGACACCAGCGCATATCTTGACAGCGAAGAGGTAATCGCCGAGTACCTGACGGCCGCCCTCGAAGACGCCAACCCAGGCGTGTTCCTGGCTGCGATTGGCAATGTCGCCAAGGCACGAGGGATGAGCACCATCGCCCAAAGATCAGGTCTCGGGCGAGAGAGCTTGTACAAGGCGTTGGCGCCCGGCGCCAAACCACGGTACGACACGGTGCTCAAGGTGCTCCACAGTCTCGGTGTGAGACTGACGGTCACCGCCTGATCGGTCTATCGCAACCGGATGAATTCCAGAAGCGACATCCGCCGCGGCGGCGGCATCTCGATGGCGTCTCCCTTCAAGGCTCGCCAGAGAATGCGATTGAACAGCTCGTCCGGGGACGAGTCCGGAGACCGCAGATCGAGCAGCGCCGACTCCTTGGCCGCCGGACCGGACGCAGGGTTGGTCTCCGTCAGCGGGACCGCGGGAACCAAGGCCTGGTACGGCGACAGATCCGGCTTCGCCGTGAAGAGATCGCGGAGAGGGCGGCCGAAGTGATCGAACTGGGAGAGGAAGCCCAATCCCAGGATCTCCTCGATCGTGGCCAGCACGTCCGTCGTGTTGGCGAAACGGTGTACCACCCCGGCGCGGCTGTAGGGCGAGATGACGAGGAGCACAGAGCGGTGCGAATCGACGTGATCGGGCCCGGCCTGGGCGTCGTCCTCAAGGACAAACACGGCGGTCGATCGCCAGAAGGGAGTCTTGCTGAGCGCCTCGACGATGCGGCCGAGGGCGAGATCGTTGTCGGCCATGCAGGCCCGGGGCGTCGGCAGGCCTGGACGCGCGCCGGCCGTGTGATCGTTCGGCAGGTGCAGGATCTCCAGTGCCGGCATGCGGCCGCTCTTCACGAATCCCTGGAGGTCCGCGATCCAGACGTCGGCCCGCCGCTGGTCCTGGATACTCATGTCGAACGCTGGATAGTCCGCGCTGGTGAAGCGCGCGATCTTCTTCTTGGTGGACCGCGTCACATTCTTCTCGACGACCCCATACTCGCCATAGACGCGAAGGCTTTTCCCCTTGCGCAGGGCGGAGTCCCAGAGAAAACCGGTGGCCGGCTCGTCGGTCTCCCCTTCGTCCGGCGGCTGCGGCCGGCGGTCGGAGTAGCTCGAAGGCGTCGTCTTCTCCGTGTAATCGGTCACGTATCCCGACATCGACCAGGGATGCCCCTGGTTGCTGACCTCGGCGTTGGTGAAAAAGCGATCGAACAGGCCGAACCGCTCGGCGAGAGCGTGGTGATTCGGCGACACCTCCCGGGGGAAGAACTGGAACGACGTGTCGCCGTCGCCCTGCGGCAGGTCGCTGAGAACCTGATCGTAGGTGCGGTTTTCCTTGATGATGTATACCACGTGCTGGAACGGCGGATAGCGGGGAGCTTGCCGCGGCCGGCCCCAACCATTGTTGACCGCCACACGCCGCGTGAGCGCTTTCAGGTTTTTCAATTCCGCGAGCGGAATGATCGAGAGCGTGCCGTTGATCTGCCCCAGGGTGTAATCCCGGGAGTCCTTCGGCAGCTTCGCCATCGGCTGCACCATCCCCGGATTGGGTCCCGTACCGCGCCCCTTCGCATTGAGGACGAGGAGCGAATCGCCGACCACCAGCAAGCCGCTCGGGTACCAGCCTGTTGGGATGCGCCCCCGCAGGCGATCCTTCCCCTTCGCGGTGGCAATGCCAGACGTCGCGGCCGACAAACCGAATACCGCCACGGCGTTGCTGTCGGCTTCAGCGACGAACAAGGTCTTGCCGTCCTTGGAGAGTGCCAGGGCATTCGGCGTGCTCCCCTCGGAGGGTCCGGAGGGAGGTGGATCGGCGAGCGTTTTGATCACTCGCAGCCGCGCCGTGTCCACGACGGCGATCCTGTCCGTGCTGGCGGAGGCGACGAACAGCCGGGTGCCGGCCGCGTTGAGCAGCAACGCCGAGGGATGGCGGCCGACGTCAATTCGCCGTACAGCCCTGAGCGTACGCGTGGGGTCAGGCCGAAAGACCGCCACTTGCCGTTCTCCCCAGACCGATACGAAGACCGTACCGTCGGGCGAAACGACCACGCCGTAGGGACTGTGGCCTGTCGGCAATCGCTGGTAAACCTGCCCATTGGGGAGATCGAGCACCGCGAGAGAGTCGCCTACGTTCTCGGCGTAGTAGAGCTTCCGCCTGTCCGGCGAAAGCGCCATGCCCGCCGGATAACGAGTCGCCTCCTTCCCCGGCTCCTTGACGGTCAGCGCATAAGCTCCCTGCGAAAACATCACACCGTCCTTCAGCCCATAGAGTGCCACCTCATCCTCGTTGCCGCCGGAGGCATAGAGGATGTTGTCCGACGAGAAGGCGAGCCCGAGGAAAGCGGACGCTCGAGGAAGGGTCTGCAATAGCTGTCCCGTGCGCGGATCGACCACCTGCAAACCCTGCTCGCGCCAGCCGCTGAGCAGCACGGCAAGCCGGTCGCCGGCGGGAGAGAGCGTCATCGCCAGCGGCAGGCTACCCAGATCGAACGATTGGCCGGCCGGATCGAGATGCAGGCCCGTGGGCAGCAGCGATTGCTCGCGGAGAGTCTTGGGACCGGCGTCGGCGGCGAGGCTCGGGGCGGCGGCAAGGAGCGCCAAGCCGCACATCAAGGCCGTGATGGGCGACGAGCGCATCCCGCCGACCCTAGAAGACATAGCCCACCGACGCGCGCACGGCGTAGCCATTGCCGAGGCTGCGGGGGGCCGGACTCGTCTGAGTGTTCGAATGAATCCGGAAAACCGGGCCTCCGGCCAGCGTCGCCAAGAGCCGGTGATCGGGGCGCACCCAGTGAAGGGAAGGCCCCGCCAGAACTCTCGCTCCGCCCTCCGCCTCGTCCGTCTCCCAGAGAGCCTCGAGATCCTGTCCCACGACTTCGGCGCCCAAGGAGAAGCCTTTTCCGAGAAACCTGGAGGCTGCCAGAGTCACGATGGTGTCCAGGTTGTCTCTTCCGGGGGCGTAGGCTTTTTCGAACCGGAGATCCCCGAGCAGCCGGGTCGAGGTCAGGATCCGTTCGCCGACCAACCTTCCGATCCACACCGAGGTGCCGGTTTCCTCGCGGCGATAGCCCGTCCCCGCGGCCAAGTGAAAGCCGGACGCGGCTCCCGGCAGCAGATCGACGAGGGCCTCGGTCGTGAAGGTGGTGCGGGAGGTGCCGGCCGCCGAGTCCGCGAAGCTGACGTCGCCGACGAGGAGAACCCGGCGCGCCACCTTGGCCTCAAATCCCATCCGGCTGCCGAAGCCGTCGCGGGCCATGGCCTCCGGAGCGGAGTCGGCGAAGGCCGGCTCAAAGAACACCAGGGCGCCGTCCCGATCCCAGGCCGCGGGCGATGATACGAAGGCGAAGGGCCGGTCCTGAGCCGCGGCGGCAAGTGGGCACAAGATCGACAGAGAGGAGAGCAAGAGCGCAAAACGGATTCGCTGGTTCATGGCAAGTCCCCGCTGGAAGCTGTCAAAGTCGGGATTATGGCAGAATGGAATTGGGGAGGGGAAACGCCCGTGCAGAGCACCATGATGGATTTCCCGCTGACGGTTCAGCATATCTTCCGCCACGGCCGCAAGATCTACGGCAACAGCAAGGTCGTCACCTGGACGGGCGCCCAACCGCGCCGCGCCAGCTTCGCGCAAGTCGCCGATCGCGCCGAGCGCCTGGCCGCGGCGCTGAAGCGGCTCGGTGTCGGCGCCGGCGACCGC